>CAJOPP010000405.1 GCA_905236365.1 uncultured Lachnospiraceae bacterium | reverse complement strand
ATCCAAGAAAAAATTCATCTGTATCTCCTTAAATTTTAGTATATATTCATATATTGACGAAATAATCGCTCCAATGCATGATGAAATTTACGAGCTTCTAATGACGAAGTTGCGAGGATATCAACACTTCCAATGACCTTCCCCTCCTGCTTATATTCCATCTTTGCAACGACATCCCCCTTGTCAATCGGGGCTTCTTCTTTTAGGATTACAATTTCTTTTGTAATATCTCCTTCGCCGGAATTGCCTATAACTGCATAATGGAACGAATTCTTCGCCTCAACCGAAACATAGTCTTTGTCACCACCGGTCACCGGAATCTGATTTACACCATCCAGCACTTTATTATCTTCGTAAATACTACAATTGGCAAATCCATAATCCAGAAGTTTTGCCGCATCGGAATACCGGATTTCCTTAGTCTTAGATCCCATAACTACCGCAATCAGAGTGGTTCCGTTCCGTGTGGCGGTTGCTGACATGGAAAAACCGGCTGCTGACGTATAACCGGTCTTTAATCCATTGGCTCCCTCATATTTTTTTAAAAATTTATTTGTATTAGCAAGACCAAATTCGGATTCTCCCCTCTTTGTCTTATGAATAATTGTATCCATCCAAATAGTTGTGTAATCCATCACTTCCGGATAATTAAGCAATAATTCTCTTGAAAGAATCGCAATATCCCTCGCACTCATCAGGTGCCCTTTTGACTCAAGACCGCAGGCGTTCTCAAAATGGGTATTCGTCATGCCAAGAGCAGCCGCTTTCTCATTCATCATAGCAACAAATCCTTCCTCGCTGCCTGCAATCGTTTCCCCGATTGCAACGGCTGCATCATTTGCCGATGAAACAATCATGCATTTTAACATATCATCTACCGTCTGTGTCTCTCCCGGTTCTAAATATACCTGACTGCCGCCCATGCTGGAAGCATGCTCAGAGACACAAATGGTATCTGTCAGACTAAATTTTCCTGCGTCTATAGCTTCAAACGCCAAAAGCATTGTCATAATCTTGGTAACAGAAGCGGGTCTTCTTGCAGTATCCGCAGACTTTTCATATAATACCTGCCCACTGTTCAATTCCATCAACAATGCAGACGGTGACTCAATCTCTAAGATTGTTTCCGCTTGTGCAATCTCAGAAGAATTTTGATTATCGATCACTTCTTCAGTTGCAAATGCAAAATAGTTCGGAAGCATACTCACAATCCATATGAGTATTATTCCTATAGCAATTTGTTTTTTCAATAAATCTTACCCATACTCACTTTCTTTCATTTTATTATCCGTCGAAAGAAAATATGCATGTTTTTTTATAATTTGAAGTAACAGTTCAGCCTGTGCTTCATTGTTATACATCTCGCAGTTTATGCGGGATGCTGCCTGAACAGTTATGAAAATCAATCACTTGTGATCACATCATAAACAATCCGGTTTTTAAAATTATTTTCCTTTGAGAGTGTATAAGCCATTATAAACCGTTTTTCCGCTTCGTCAAGCTTTTGCTCATCATTTCCGTACAATTCAGCAACAATATCGGTATCCTTAATGATATCTCCTAAATGTTTGAACAACCGTATTCCTACGGTCAGATCAATGACACTGTCTTTTGTCCGTCTGCCACCTCCCAGTACCATGGAAGCCATTCCAATCTCCTGATTATTGCAGGAAGCAAGATAGGCTTCTGTCCATTCAGAAGATTCTTCTCTCGAAAGAAATATTGACTTACCGGTAATCACCCTTTTATATTTTGCTTTCTCGAACTTGGAAGGCTCGTCAAGATAGGACGAATCGCCCCCCTGTGCTGTTACAAACTCTTTCATTTTTGCAAAAGCGGAACCGGAAGTAATAGCTTGTTCCACCTGTTCCTCTGCCTGTTCAACAGAAAATGCTTTTCCGGAGGCTAACAGCATATGACTGGCAAGCGTTTTTGATACTTCCATCAATCGAGCTTCTCCATTTCCTTTCAGACATTCTGCCGCCTCTTCCACTTCTAAAATATTTCCAACTGCATTTCCTAAAGGTTCATTCATATCTGTAATAACAGCTATCGTATGCTTTCCTGCCAATGTACCGATAGCAACCATTGTTTTTGCAAGACTTCTGGCATCCTCTAATGTTTTCATAAACGCACCACTTCCAACCTTTACATCTAACACAATAGCATCTGCACCGGCAGCCAGTTTTTTGCTCATAATACTAGCCGCAATGAGGGAAATATTATCTACCGTTGCCGTTACATCCCGTAATGCATAGATTTTTTTATCAGCCGGTGCAAGGTTTGCAGTCTGCCCTACGATTGCAAGTCCTGTCTCGTTCACCTGTCTAATGAAGGCTTCCTCAGAAATACTGGTCTGAAATCCGGGAATCCCCTCTAATTTATCAATGGTTCCACCTGTATGTCCAAGACCTCTCCCACTCATTTTTGCAACCGGTACTCCAAGACTGGCTAATATAGGACCAATGATCAGACTGGTCTTGTCCCCAACTCCTCCGGTAGAATGTTTATCAACCTTAACTCCATTAATCGCTGACAGATCGAGACGGTCACCGCTATCTGCCATTGCCATAGTGAGCATGGTAGTCTCTTTGTCATTCATCCCCCTAAAATATACTGCCATAAGAAAAGCTGCCATCTGGTAATCCGGAATCTCGCCTTTGGTAAATCCATCAACCATATAAGTGATTTCCTCTTTATCCAAAATGAGCCCATCTCTTTTTTTCATAATCAAGTCATATGTGTTCATCCTGCATCCCTCCTCATAGATTTTTTTTAAGACTGGTGCCAATCGAAAGTTTGGAAACTCCGAAATTATCAGCTATTGTTGCTCCAATATCTGCAAAGGTATCCATGATTCCCAGATTTACTCCATGACTCATTTTTTTATGGTACATGAGAACCGGGATAAACTCTCTTGTATGATCCGTTCCACGGAATGTCGGATCACATCCGTGATCAGCATTAATGATCAGCAGATCATCTTCTTTCATCTTGGATAGGACCTCACCTAACCGGTCATCAAAAGCTTCCAGACCAGAAGCATATCCCTCTACATCTCTTCGATGTCCCCATGTAGAATCAAATTCCACAAGATTCGTAAAAATCAGTCCTTCATGCTGTGTATCCATAAAATCAACCGTTTTATCTATTCCATCCATATTACTCTTAGTATGAACGGAATCTCCAATCCCTACACCGGAAAAGATATCTTCAATCTTGCCGACGGCAGTTACCCGGTATCCTGCTTCCTTTAAATAAGCAAGCAGACTATCCGAAGATGGTTTTAAAGAAAAATCCCTTCGGTTAGGCGTACGGATATATTTCCCATCCTGTTTGATAAACGGTCGGGCAATTACTCTTGCCACTGCATGCTCACCTGTCAGGATTGCTCTTGCATTCTCGCATATTTTGTATAACTCCTGAAGCGGAATCACATCTTCATGTGCCGCAATCTGAAACACCGAATCAGCCGATGTATAAATAATGGGATAACCGGTACGCATATGATCATCCCCCAACTCATTTATAATCTGCGTTCCGCTGGCTACAATATTTCCAAGATACCCCTTACATCCGGTCTTTTTCATAAATTTATCCATAATCTCCTGCGGAAATCCCAACGGATAAGTTGGAAATGCCTGTTTGGTATGAATACCGATCATTTCCCAGTGACCAATCGTAGTATCTTTGCCGTTGGATAATTCTTTTGCCTTTCCATATGCACCGATTGGAACAACATCTGTCTTAGGAAGTGTTGTTCCATCAATGGAAAATAAACCTAATTGCTCCAGATTCGGTATTCGCAGCTGCCCCCTTGTGTTTAAAATATTGCCAAGGGTATCTGCTCCTTCATCTCCAAACGCTGCAGCATCCGGAGCTTCTCCGATTCCCACACTATCCAAAATAATCCAAATTACACGTCTAAACATATCTACCCCCACTTTCTTTTCTTATATGTCTTATATGGCCCATCCTGACAGTAAATGCATTGCAAAAACGGAACAGCCGATATGCCCCATTGCATATCGGCTGTTCTTAATGAATTCACATTCTCCGGATAACAGTTCTGTAATCCGGCATTACATGGCTCTTTCCCATCACTAATTGCCACCCCTAAATAAAAGATAACTATCTTTCCGCCTTCTCATGCGTCTCACATATAGGAATAGTATACCATATTTACCCAGTTTATAGCAATCGAAAAAATAAAATCCTGTTTTTTGTAAGGTAACAGTTGCAGCAGTTCACACTTCAGCCTTCTGCACTTGCTGCGGGCGGCGTACCAACAACGAAAATTTTACCATTGATTTGATGCTGGATGAACATATCCTACAGAAGCTCTGCCATCTCTAAAAGTAATCTCTCTGATTTTTCCCAGCCAAGACAAGGATCCGTGATGGACTTTCCATAGCATCCTGCTCCGATTGCCTGATTACCATCTTCAATATAGCTCTCTACCATAACACCCTTTACCAGCTTTGCAATCTCATTACTGTGACGCATGCTATGCAGAATCTCCTTCACGATACGTGGCTGTTCAGCCCACTGCTTACCGGAATTGTTGTGATTCGCATCTACGATCACTGCCGGATTCTTAAGCGTTGGGAACTTCTCATATGCTTCATGCAGACGAATCAGATCTTCGTAGTGATAATTTGGCGTAGATGATCCATGCCTGCTTACAGAACCTCTTAAAATACAGTGTGTAAGCGGATTACCGTCAGATTTGACCTCCCATCCGGAAGCCATAAAAGTATGCTTTGACTGACCTGCAATGCAGGAATTCATCATAACGGAAAAATCACCGGATGTTGGATTCTTCATACCTACCGGAACATCGATTCCGGAAGCGATCAGGCGATGGGACTGATTCTCCACAGAACGGGCGCCCACGGCAACATAGGATAAAATATCTTCCATATAATCCCAATTATCAGTGTAAAGCATCTCATCTGCAGCTGTCAGCCCGGACTCTGCAATGGCGTCAATATGCATTTTGCGGATTGCTTTCAATCCCTCAATAAAATTCGGCTTTTCCTCAGGATTGGGCTGATGAAGCATTCCCTTATATCCGGAACCATTCGTTCTTGGCTTATTGGTATAGATTCTTGGAATCACAAGAATCTTGTCTTTGATCTTCTCCTGTACTTTGGCAAGACGGCAGATATAATCAAGCACTGCTTCTTCATTATCTGCAGAGCACGGACCGATAATAGCAATAAATTTATCGGACTCACCGGTAAATATTTTTGTAATCTCTGCATCTCGTTCTGCTTTTATCTTAACGAATTCAGGACGCATTGGAAACAATGCTTTGATCTCCTCTGCGGATGGTACCTGTGAAATATAATGTAATCCCATACTTCTTCTCTCCTTTGTTCTTTCCATTCTTTTATAAATCGATTACGACAAAGTTTAGCACGTTGAAGTCAAAAAGTCAAATTTCCATATAAAACCGCTGTAACTATTCAACCTTTGGGTTACATGAAAAGTGAATTATTACAAATCATCCCCTGAAATATTGATAGACAATATTTTTTAATATATATTCATAAGTTATTTTCGTCCGTGCTTCTTTCGAATAGAGGGGGAGAATCTTATAGACTCCATCATCTATATTAATTGTAATTTTCCCGATGGTCTGATCCTGTCTGACCGGTGCCGAAAGCTTTGCAGGCAGTTCAATATCATAGCTCACTTCCTCCCCTTCCTTTAAGAGTAATGATACCGATTCCTTTACATAAGGTGTAATTGCTTCCTCCTCAATACAATCTGACACAATAACCGGTTGAAATGTGGTGTCTTTTGCAAGAATTTCCTTCTGGTTGTATTCCTTTATCCCATAATCCATCAGTTTCGTAGTATCTTTCCATTTATAATTCTTATTCGGCGGCCATCCCGAGGCAAGAACAACACTTACAAAGCGTTTACCATCTCTGTCTACGGCACCTACAAAACAATAGCCGGCATTTCCTGTAAATCCGGTTTTAATTCCGATGGCTCCTTCATAGGACGTCAGAAAACGATCCTTGTTATTGACGGTATAACTCTTTCCACTCTCGATTTCCTGAAAGGTATAGGATGGCGTAGTTATAATCTCCAGAAATGCATTATTTTCGATGGCATAGCTGGCGATCAGTGCAAGATCATAGGCTGTTGTGTAATGATTGTCAGCATCCAATCCATTCGGAGTCACAAAGTTGGTATGATATGCTCCTAAAGAAGCTGCTTTATCATTCATCAAGGAAGCAAATTTCTCTACACTCCCTCCAACATGTTCTGCAATTGCAACTGCTGTATCATTATGAGATTCCAACATCAGCGAATAGAGCAGATCCTTTAAGCGATATTGTTCCCCTTTCTTCATACCAAGCTGAACATCCGGCATGGAAGCTGCATAACCGGATACTGTTACAATATCGTCCGGATTTCCGTTTTCCAATGCAATCAAAAGGGTCATGATCTTTGTAGTACTCGCCATCGGCACTTCTTCATATCCACCCTTTTCAAACAAAATCCTTCTGTTCGAAGCATCCATCAATAGAGCATACTTTGCATACAGTCCGGATGGAATGGCAGTGTCTCCTGACGTTTCCACAACGTTTTTTCCCTTCTCGTTCTGAGCTATATGATACACATAAGTTTCTTTTCGTTCCGGATATCTGAGATTTTTTTCACCCTGATAAATCAATACACAGGAAGTAGCGAGAAATAATCCAAATAACCAAATAAGAAAAGTATCCGTAACATATTTTTCGATAACCCTTTTTCTTTTCACGGAAGGGCGCTGTTTTCGAATCCAATAAAAAAATGACATATTTCCACACTTGTATCTTCTTGATACAAGTATATGAAACTGTCATTTATAATATGTTATCGTTCAGCCCTTTGCCGAACCGTCCGCTTATCGTTCAACTGTAACTGTAATATTCTAAACTCAGCCAAATAATGTTCCTAATAACGCATAAGAAATGCAGGACATAATAATGGTTGCCATCATGATTCCGACCATTATTGCTGAAATTGACTTTTTGAAATCGATGTTCAATAAGGCTGCGATCAGGGAACCTGTCCATGCTCCAGTACCCGGCAGCGGAATCCCCACAAATAATACAAGTCCCCAGAATTCATACCTCTCAATCTTGTCTTTCTTACTCATTGCCTTGTTTTCAAACCAGACTGCAATCTTTCCCAACTTCTCATACTTCTTCATCCAGTTAAAAATACTTTTGATAAACAATAAAATAAATGGAATCGGAATCAGATTACCGATGATACAAAGTGGAATAGCCTTTAGGATCGGAACATCCAAAAGAGCCGGTGATGCAGCCATCAGTCCTCCTCTTAACTCCAAAATCGGAATCATGGATATCAAAAAAACGATCAGTTCATTTGATACCTTTCCTGCTAAATTTTCTGTAAACCAAAGTACTAAATTATCCATTCTTCTCTCCTGACTGCTTTCTTATCTTATTTCACTGAGTGTCAAACGCTTGCGGTAAGATTTCCGTTACCGTTTTCATCCAAACTCAGTAACTTAATCTTTTTCGCCACTTTATCCGACGGCAAATCATGATTTGCCGCCACCTTACACTCAACCATTAAACAGTTAAAAATCTAATCTTTAACCGGAGCAAATGTAAGCTGTGCTTCCTCCATTGCCTGTTGTTTGAAATCTTCAATCTTATCCGGTGTAATCATCGGAAGTTCATCCGTCGACTGAACTCCAAAACTTCTCAGAAAATCATCCGTTGTACCAAACAAAATCGGTCTACCAACCGCATCTAATCTTCCCACTTCCTGAATCAGATTATATTCTACCAGTTTATTGACCGCATGTACACAGGACACCCCGCGGATTGCTTCAATCTCCTGTCTGGTAATTGGCTGCTTATATGCTACAATCGATAAAGTTTCCAACAGAACATCTGTTAATACATGTTTTTTTGGAACATTGACAATCTTTACCAAAGTATCATAATAATCTGTTTTTGTACACATCTGAAACGCATCATCAATCTCAATAATACGGATTCCCCGATCTGCACTGTCATACTTATCCATCATATTATGTATGATCTTTACAACAGTCTTTGTGTCAATTTCCAATGCCTGTGCTATCTGGTTCTTATCGACAGCATCACCGACGGAAAATAAGATTGCCTCAATTTTTCCTTCTATCACTTTCATATCCTGTTTCATTCTTCGTACCAGCTTCAAGTGAATATACTTGTATGGTATCTATTCAGCAGAGCTGAAAGATACACAACAGGCATAGTGCTGACGCACATTCCGGTATGCCTGTCGCATCGTAAAATATACATCTTCGTATGCATCTCGCAGTTAATGCGAGATGCTACCTAAACAGTTACCTTGTATGTTCATTTGAAACGCAAACATAGAATCATACTATATCTGCATTCTTCCTTTCTTTTTCTATATAATCCCTACAGTTGCTCCGACGTATTGTTTTCTGTATTTTCATCCTCAGTTTCCTGCGTCGTATTCTCATCTGCATACTCTTCATCATACTTTTCATAATGGTCCGGATCATCCTGATCCTTCTCTGCTGCCATCTCCACTGTTGCCTGTTTGTCAAAGTCGTTCATAACCGCAGTATTTCCCTCAACCTCAATCTCATCTAACGAATCAATCACAATCTCGCCAAACGTTGAGTCCTGTCTGATCATAATAGCACCAATCTTCATCAATTCCAGAATTGACATAAACGTAATAATGATATTCATCTTGGTTGGCTGAGTATCCAACAGGGTACGGAAATTGATTCCTTTTAACCCTCTTACCTCTTCCCGAACCTGAATCATCCGTTCCTCGATGTTGATTTCTTCCCTTTCGATTGTTCCAAATTTGGAACGAATCGGATCGATCTTATCCACCTGTTTACGCATAATCGACTTATAAATATCATTCAGCATACTAAGCGTCATGCCATCAACTAATTCTGCCGGATCGATTTCTTCTTTAAAAGTTGCTACTTCCTTCGGAATCGTAGCTTTCTTATAGAGACTGTGGGATGCATCTAACTCCATGTCTTTCAGTTCTAATGCTGCATACTTATACATCTTGTATTCCAGGAGACGGCGCACCAGTTCTGCTCTCGGATCTTCCTCCTCTTCTTCCTCCGTCTCTTCTCTCGGAAGCAGCATTTTGGATTTGATCTGAATGAGTGTCGCTGCCATGACCAAAAATTCGCTCATGACATCCATATCATTTTCCTGCATCTGTTCCACATAATCCAGATACTGTTCCGTGATGGTTACGATTGGAATGTCATAAATATCTACCTTATTCTTTTCAATTAGGTGAAGCAGCAGGTCAAGAGGTCCCTCAAATACCTGCAGCTTATATTCGATTTCCATATGCCTGTTTCCTATTCTGAATCGGTTCTATACATTCTGTTCGTAACAGTTCAGCTTATGGCTTCACTGTTACGTATAATTTACGTTGTTGGCACGCCGCCTGCAGCAAATACAGCGGCTGAAGGATGAACTGTTACTTCTGTACAGTATGACGGAAAACTTACCCATATGTATCCGGATTGTCCGTTAGCACTGTATGATCGGACTTGTCCGGTTAACCTGTTATCCTCTTTACCATTTATAGAATAAGCTGTCTGTTATATCAGACAGCTTACTCATTATATAATAAACCTTACAAAATAGCAATCAAATTATAATAAATACCATTCCACCGTTACTATCGTTGATGATTTTTTCCATGGTATCCTGAAGCCGGATCTGGGAATCATCATTGATCTTATTGGATTTGGATACCAGACCTTCTTCCACCATTTGTTCCACCGTTTTGCCGAAAATATTGATTTTCCAAAGTGCTTCCGGGGAAGACTTTAACTGTTCTTTCATATTGGCCAGAAAATCCTTTGCCTGCTCTTCCGTACCTACAATCGGGGCAATCTCCGTCGAAACATTCGCCTTGATAAAATGAAGAGACGGTGCAGTTGCTTTAATCTTGATGCCATACTTGGTTCCGTGTTTGATCAGTTCCGGCTCCGCAAGGGTGATACTCTCACGTTCCGGCATGACCAGTCCATAGCCTTTCATTTTTACACTTTCCATTGCATCGGCAACACAGTCATACTCTCGTCGTTTGCCGGCAACCTCCTTCAACATGGTGAGAAAATCATACTCATTTTCGACCGTTGCACCTAACAGGTTGGTCAGCATTTCATAATAATATTTCTCCGGAACGGTAATCTTGAGACTTACAGTTCCATCCTTCAAATTCAGATTGGAAACTTCTGCACCTGCAATATATTCGCTGTCAGGCTCAGGAATTTCATACATCTTCTTCATGCCGGCAACTTCTGCCATCACTGTTTTTGCATAGTTGATAATTGCCTGTTTAATCGGATGAGATGTTTCTAAAGTTTCCACCCATTTGGGAATATAGAATCCAATCCGGCTGATTGGAAATTCCAGCAAAATATGTCTTAAAATCTCTAATATATCCTGTCCCTTTAACTGATCACAATTAACAGGAAGAACTTTTACTCCATACTGGATTGTCAATTTCTCTGCAAGATCCTGTGTGTCACGACTGTTCGGCTTTATACTGTTCAAAATAACAATAAACGGTTTCCCAAGCTCTTTCATCTCAGAAACCAGTTCATTTTCCACTTTATAAAAATCGTTCCGGTCAATCTCTCCAAAGGAACCGTCTCCGGTTATGACCACACCAATCGTTGCATGATCCGTCATAACTTTTTTGGTTCCGATATGTGCCGCTTTGGTAAATGGAATCTCATAGTCATACCAGGGTGTCTTTACAAGACGTTCCCGCTCTTCCTCTAAATGTCCCGTAGCACCATCCACCATATACCCTACACAATCCACCAGTCGCACATTGATACTGGCATCCTCATTTAAAGCAATATTCGCTGCCTGCTTAGGTATAAATTTGGGTTCCGTTGTTGTAATGGTACGCCCGGATCCACTCTGCGGCAATTCATCGATGGTCCGCTGTTTCTCTGCACCTTCTTTCATTTCCGGAAGCACCAGGGTTTCCATAAAACGTTTGATAAAGGTAGATTTTCCAGTGCGAACCGGTCCAACAACACCTATGTACATATCACCACCGGTCCGTTCTCTTATATCCTGATAAACATCAAACTGCTCTTTCATATAATCCTCCTTAAGATATACTGTTCCATATTCATCCTAAAAAGAATATATGCGGGATATTTCAAATTATGACCGGGCATTCAATTTGCTTTGCAAATTAATTATAATTTCCACTGTACATTTTGGGATTCGATGGTTCGGTCACGCACTAAAAGACGCTTTGCAGCTTCTTTGACATCTGCTCCATCAAACAATACAGCATTGACCTCTTCTACAATCGGCATGGAAACATTGTATTTCCTTCCAAGTGCGAGAGCAGCTTTTGCAGAATAGACTCCCTCTACAACCATTTTTACCTCATCCATTGCTTCCTGATATGTTTTTCCCTGTCCCATCAGAAAACCGGCATTTCGGTTTCTGGAATGTTTGGAAGTACAGGTTACGATCAGATCTCCAATACCGGACAGACCGGAAACGGTTTCGATATGTCCACCCATTGCAACTACTAAACGGCTGATTTCAGCAATTCCTCTGGTCATAAGAGCAGCTTTTGTATTATCTCCATAACCCAGTCCATCCACCATACCGGCAGCCAATGCGATCACATTCTTCAGGGAACCGCCCATTTCAATTCCAATGACATCCGGACTGATATAGACACGGAAAATATCAGTCATGAAAGTGTCCTGAATCGCAACTGCTACTTCTTTCTCCTTCGAACCCGCAACAACTGTAGTTGGAATTCCTCTCCCCACTTCTTCGGCATGACTTGGT
>CAJOPP010000404.1 GCA_905236365.1 uncultured Lachnospiraceae bacterium | reverse complement strand
ATGTTGATCATGGCAAGACAACATTAGTAGATGAATTGTTAAAACAAAGCGGCGTATTCCGGGAGAATCAGGAAGTAGCAGAACGTGTCATGGATTCCAATGACATTGAAAGAGAACGGGGAATCACAATTTTGTCGAAGAATACAGCGGTGAACTATAAAGGCACCAAAATCAATATTATTGATACGCCGGGACATGCGGATTTCGGTGGCGAGGTAGAACGTGTTCTCAAAATGGTAAATGGAGTCATCCTTGTGGTAGATGCATTTGAAGGTGCTATGCCACAGACGAAGTTTGTATTGAAGAAAGCATTAGAGCTCAATCTTCATGTCATTGTTTGTGTCAATAAGATTGACCGTCCGGAGGCAAGAGTCGAGGAGGTAGAAGAGGAAGTATTAGAACTGTTATTAGACTTAGAGGCGACGGACGAGCAGTTGGATTGCCCGTTTGTATATGCATCTGCAAAAGATGGTGTGGCAAAGAAAAATATGGAAGATGATGCAGTAGATATGGCACCATTATTTGAGACAATCATAGATTACATTCCGGCACCGACCGGTGATCCGGAAGCAGATACACAGGTGCTGATTTCTACGATTGATTATAACGAATATGTAGGACGAATTGGTGTCGGTAAGATTGACAATGGAACACTTAAACTGAATCAGGAAGTTTTGCTTGTCAATGCCCATGATGAGAGTAAATGTAAAAAAGTAAAGATAGGAAAATTATACGAGTTTGAAGGATTGGACAAAGTAGAGGTAAAAGAAGCGGGAATTGGTTCGATTGTGGCAATTTCCGGTATTGCAGATATCCACATTGGAGATACGCTATGCTCAGTGGATAATCCACAGCCAATTCCGTTCCAGAAGATTTCGGAACCAACGATTTCCATGAATTTTATGGTCAATGATTCGCCGCTTGCAGGTAAGGAAGGAAAGTTTGTAACGTCCAGACATTTAAGGGATCGTTTGTTCAAAGAACTTAATACAGATGTATCTTTGAGAGTGGAAGAAACAGAGGGAACAGATACCTATAAAGTATCAGGACGAGGAGAACTTCATTTGTCTGTTCTTATTGAAAATATGCGCCGGGAAGGCTATGAATTTGCAGTAAGCAAGGCAGAGGTTATTTATAAGGAAGATGAAAAGGGTAAAAAACTAGAGCCGATGGAGATCGCCTATATTGATGTTCCAGAGGAATTTTCAGGAACCGTGATTAGTATGTTGAATGAGAGAAAGGGTGAACTTCAGGCAATGACACCTGCTCATGACGGAACGGTTCGTCTTGAATTTAATATTCCGTCTCGTGGACTGATTGGTTTTAGAGGAGATTTCATGACATCCACAAAGGGTACCGGAATTATCAATACAATTTTTGACGGATATGGGCCATATAAAGGAGATATGATGTATCGTAGTCAGGGCTCTCTGATTGCATTTGAATCAGGAACTTCCATTACATATGGTTTATACAACGCACAGGACAGAGGAACCTTGTTTATTGGACCGGGAGAGGCAGTCTACGCAGGGATGGTGATTGGACAGACGGGTAAGGCTGAAGATATTGAAATCAATGTATGTAAAGCAAAGCATCTGACCAACACCCGTTCATCCGGTGCAGATGAGGCATTAAAGCTGACACCACCAAGAATATTAAGTTTGGAACAGGCACTGGAGTTTATTGATACGGATGAACTTTTGGAGATTACACCGCAGAATATTCGTATCCGTAAGAAAATTCTTGATCCGACGTTGAGAAAACGTTCTAAAATTAATAAATAAACAAAGGCATGTGAAGGGTTATATAGAATAGGGCGTGCTTGAGGCATAAAATATATAGGAGTCACTGCTTACAAAATAAAAAGGGGGGGACTATTGCATACGCTGTTGCGATAGTCCCTCCCTTTTGTTATAGTTTTAAGTTACAGTTCACTCGTTAGCCAGTAACAGTTTTAATTTGAAATTCAAAAATACAGAGTCTTTTTTATTGCTGAATTGTGATAATCGTGGTATTCTATTTGGGTATGATTTTTAATACCTAATGTACATGTGGTGTGTGCCAATATATTGAATAAGGATGAATAGATATGAAACATGAAAAGAAGAGTGAGAATAAGAAAAAGCTTCGAAATGATCAATTAGCATGGGATAAACTGGATAATACAGCCAATTTGTTTCCGGTAATTGCCACGGAGAATATGTCGAATGTGTATCGGATTTCTGTTACTCTTACAGAGGAGGTAGACCGGATACTGCTACAGGAAGCATTAGATCGGATTCTTCCTCAGTTTATGGTATTTCGTATGCGTCTTAGAATGGGCATGTTCTGGTATTATTTTGAAGAAAATACAAGACCGGCACCGATTGTTAGAGAAGAGTATTCAAGTCCGGGGGCTTATATTGATAAAAGTCGGAACAATCATTATATGTTCCGGGTTACATATTACAAATGCCGGATTAATCTGGAGGTATTCCATGCACTGACAGATGGTTCCGGTGGCATCATTTTTTTGAAAGAATTAGTATATCAGTATTTGCGTTTGAAACATCCGGAGATTCTGGAAGTAGAAAAAGATAAGATTTCTCCAGGCATATTTCTGGATCAGGAGGACAGTTATGTTAAGAATTTCAAGAAAGGACATTCCAAGGTATATACTTCGGAACATGCACTTACTCTGTCGGGGGAACGACTGCCAAAGGGAGAGATGGGTGTGATTCATGGCTATATGCCAGTGAGTCAGTTAAAGACGGTTGCAAAGAAATATGGAGTCACCATTAATCAGTATCTGGTAGGTGTTTTTGTATATAGTATTTATAAAGAATATTTGAAAGAACAACCATCAAAGTTTCCAATCAACTGCTGTGTACCGGTAAATCTTCGACCGTATTACGATTCTCATACGATGAAAAATTTTTTTGCCATGGTATCTGCGGTATTTAAACCGGAGAAAGAACACTATAGCTTAGAGGAAGTGATAGGAATCATTGCCGGTCATTTAAGAGAGCAGATTACTCCTGAAAATTTGGACAATATTATGTCATATAATGTGTCGAATGAGCAAAATTGGATTCTGAGGGCTGTTCCTCTTGTAATCAAGAATGCGGTGATGAGGCAGGTATATGGTATATCGGCAAAAGCTACATCTGCTACGATAACCAATATTGGAAATATTGAATTGAGAGAACCCTACCAAAAGTACGTAGAACATTTTTATACCACACTTTCGATGTCAAAAGGACAAAATATAAAGGGTGGCATCTGTTCCTATAATGGAATACTGACGTTTACATTTAGTTCGATATTGTTAGACGTTTCAATCCCAAAAAGGTTTTTTCAACTTATCGCCAAAGAAGGTGTAACCGTAGCCATAGAGACAAACGGAGCTTATTATGAATAAATGAGCCTTGCGTAGCCACTGTGCTTGCACAAGTGGATACATAAGGCGAAAAATACACGGAGCCAAGGGCGACGTGAATAATGGGTATGGAATAGGAGAAATTATGAATAAGTGCAGACACTGTAATGTGATTGTATATGATGAGATTGATGTATGCCCGCTTTGTCATAGTGTTTTGGATGATATGACAGAAGAGGATCGAAATGGACTAGAGCATTTCGCGGAAAAAGGGGCTCCTTATCCGGATGTAAGAAAGAGAGCAAAAAGACTTCATTTTGCGACAAGATTGATTTTGTTCTTATTTATAATAGCAGAAATCACGCTGGTTGTAATCAATTATTTTACTACACCGGAATTCTGGTGGTCAGGGATTAGTGGTGTAGCTATGATCTATACTTATCTTTCCATGGTGTATTGGATTCACCATGATGCGGGATATGCGGCTAAGATTGGGTTACAGATTTCTCTTACAATTGCATTGTTATTTGGAATTGATCATTTCACTGGAATGGCTGGATGGTCGCTTAAATGGGCGATACCCGGAGTGATTTTATTTGGAGACGCCATTGTATTTTTACTCATGATGTTAAATCGACAACATTGGTATAGCTATACCTTGCTTTTGCTACTGATCGCAATTTTTAGTGTAGGAATTATTGCATTATATTTTGTCGGCAAGATTGAAAATATTGTATTGCCAGTGATATGCATTGGTGTGACAGGTGTGTATCTGCTGGGTACAATCATATTTGGTGATCGAGAATTCACACGTGAGATGAAGAGAAGATTTCATGTATAAAACGGTTATTGTTCAGTGACCAACCAATCAATAGACTAAACTGCAGGGACGTCGTTGAACAGTAATATAAAACATGTAAATTGTTTAAAAAGGTCGTTGGAATTTGCGGACATTTCAGTAGAAATGATTTAGTTATGAGGAAAGGTTTCAGGGAAAGAAATAATGGAAAACAGAGTAAGTATAAGAGGAAGAACAGCACGGAAAATGGTTCAGATAGCGAACCATTTTCCGTATTTTGGTAATAAAGCACAGAATGGAGAGATTCGAAGAAAACTAAGTGAAAGAGAAAAAGTATGGGAATGTCCCGAACATTTGGAATTAAAGCGAATTGGAATGGAACAGTTTCAGATGGAATTGCTTTCACACAAAGAAAGGCATGAAAAAGGAATTGTTCTCCAGCTTCATGGC
This sequence comes from uncultured Lachnospiraceae bacterium, assembly GCA_905236365.1. Lineage (GTDB taxonomy): Bacteria > Bacillota > Clostridia > Lachnospirales > Lachnospiraceae > CAG-590. Next base: position 138 of record CAJOPP010000404.1, on the reverse strand, counting down.
GGTGGATATTATGGAAAATTGCATAACACATATCGGGATATGGCTGGCCTGTATCATGAGGTAAGTAATGGGTTTGATGTGTTGAGTGTAGATTACCGTGTCGCACCGGAACATCCTTTTCCGGCAGCACTTTTGGAT
>CAJOPP010000403.1 GCA_905236365.1 uncultured Lachnospiraceae bacterium | reverse complement strand
TTTGCTTTCCCGTTTCGGCATAGGCTGGCATTATGATGTAGGTATGCAGGTGCTTAGAATGATGTTTGCCGGAGTGTTTGACAAACTTCCGGAATTAAAGATCATGATAGGGCACTGGGGCGAGCTTGTCTCCTTCTATATGTACAGGACTGATGAGATTCCACAGGAAGTGACAGGATTAAAGAAGAAAATCAGTGATTATTTTAAAGAAAATATATATGTAAATCCGTCAGGAATGTTGTATGCAGAGCAGTTCCGATACTGTCTGGAGACTTTCGGCGTGGATCATATAACATGGGGAGAGGATTATCCGTATCGAATGAAAGAAGATATCCGAGACTTTCTTGAGAATTATGATCTGTCAGAAGAAGAAAAAGAAAAAATATCTCATGTCAATGCGGAGAAGTTATTTTCAATTCGGTAACCGGGCAGGAAAATCCACGGATGATTATGCCTTAAAGGGTGGAAAACGTTTTCAATAATGACCGATAATTCTATAATAATAACAGTAAAAATCCCAAAAAAGAGAGAAAATACTAAGTATTTTCTCTCTTTTTCTTTGAATGAAGATTACGTTTTCACAATACTTTATTGTAATGATAAATAATATAGAATAAGATGTGATAGCAAATATACAGCGTATATCAACCGGATAAACCGGAGATTTTGACATGAGAAAGGTGAGTGGAAGAAGAATTATAGACAAAGGCATGTGTAAGATTTATAAAAAAACAGACAAATAAAGGAGTAATTATGAGTGCAACAGTAGATTATGATAAGGCGTTATATGATGAAATTCGATTAAAAAATGAACTTGCGGTAGATGGAATTAATTTTGAACCGGATATATTTAAAGATTTAGAGCTTGGAACAAAGTATGCGGAAACTGTGCAGGCTTTGTTTGCGATGGAAAGGGAGTTTCATGCGGAATATATATTTCCTTCGTGTATAGTTACTCCAAAGGGAAAGTATTTGCTGCCGATTTTATGGAATCGTAATAGTTTGTATAAACTGACTTATGAGGATGGAAGATATCTGATCAGAAGAGGACATAAGGTGGTATTAGAGAATGTATCATTTTTACGTCGGCCAGCTTATTACGGTAAGAAAACAAGTGATGGAACAGAAATGAGAACAGTTGCGCAAGATGTGGGACATGGAAATATTTATGTAGCATATAGTAATGAATGTGCTTTAAAGGATAAGGGACTTGATTGTCTGTTTTGTAATATTAATGCAACAAAGGCTGTCTATGCAGAAAAGAATCATATTAACTGGAAGACAGCGGATCAAATCGCAGAAACGGTGAAAGAAGCTTATAAGGAAGGCTTTGATAAAGTAACTATCAGTGGAGGCTTTATACCGGAGAGACGTGAGGTGGATTATTATATAGATGTGGCTGAAGCAATCATGGATGCTACCGGATTAGAGGATTTTAATGGTACAGCCTGTGTAGGTGCTCCTCTTGATTTTTCTGTATTTGAAAAATATAAGGAGGCAGGTTACAGTACCATTGCAACGAATATGGAAATCTGGAATGAAGGAATTTTCAATGTGATCTGCCCGGGGAAAAAGGAATATTGCGGAGGAAGGCAGAACTGGTTGAACGCATTGGAGGAAGAAGTCAACGTGTTCGGAAGACATAAAGTACGCTCAACCTTTGTAGCCGGAATTGAGCCTAAGCAATCTTTGTTGGAAGGCTTTGAGTATTTAACTGAAAAGGGCGTTATCGTATTACCAAGTCAATGGTTTGTAAATGCAGGCTCAGGATTAGAGGGGTGCAGAACTCCGGAGCCGGATTGGCATTGGGATGTCTTTGAAAAAACAGTTGCCCTATGGAGAAAAGAAGGCATAACATGGGATGAGTTGCGTGGAGCTACCGCAGAACCGTTTACGGTAGCACATGATCTGTTCCGATTGTATGAGGGCGTAACTGTCGGGATATAGAAGTAAAGAATGTAAAGAAAATACAATATGAGGTGAATGACTATGAGAAAAAATACAATGAAAAAAATAATTTCTATAATGCTGTTTGCAACATTGAGTGTAAGCCTGTTAGCGTGCGGTAATTCCGCAACAGGAGGCAATAAATCTGATGCTGCAACAAATGATGATAATACACAGGCGGAAACCACAGAAGCTGCTTCAGCAGAGCAAGAGGAAAAGGAGACTGATACAGATACTTCAGATACTGAAAATGCTGCAACTGATATTCCGCTTACTTCATCTGATTTGAATGTAGTGGTTGGTGAACAGGCTTATATGTTAGTTCCGATCATTCTCGATCAGGGATGGTTTGATGAGGTTTTCGGACCCAATAATATTAGTATCGAGGTTGCAAAATTTAACAATGGACCGGAGATGATAGAGTCATTTACGGCAGATAAACTGGATATAGGATTTATGGGTATGCAGCCGGCAATTTCCGGTGTTGTAAATGATGCAGGGATTTCTGTTATAGCATCATTTCTCGACTCTCCGTCTAATATTGTAATTGAAACAAGGAAAGATACAGGAATTACTTCTGTGAAAGATTTAAAGGGAAAAACAGTCGGTACAGCTATAGGATGTAATACATATAGTCTTATAGTCAAAGCATTGGAGGAAGAAGGACTTTCTGTAGACAAAGATGTTAATTTTGTCAATCTTGATCTTAGTACTGTGGCAACTGCACTTGAGTCAGGAGAAGTGGATGCGGTAGCAGGGTATGCAGTTCAATTTGAACAGATAGCGGACATGGATGGCGATATATTTTATACAATCAAGGATGCAACAGGATACGGAATCTCTGAAGATCTGATCGTAGCACGTAAAGAATTCGCCAGCGAGCATCCGGATGTAGTGGCAAATCTATTCGTGTTATTTCAAAGAGCCATTGATTTTATAGAGGAAAACAGGGATGAGGCCATTTCCATCACTGCACAATATTACGGACACGATGAAGCTTTTGAAGAGAGCAGATTTGAGAGAGAAATTCATGGTTGGATTGATGAGGAAACTCTGACTAAGGATATAGATGGTTTTATACAGTTTATGTATGATGGTGAACTTATTCCAACCCGACCGGACGTACAGGATGCAGTTGACTTTACATATTTCAAAAAAGCATTTGGAGAGTAGAGGGATTGACTATGGAAGAAAACCGTACAGGTATAAAAAAGGAGATTGTTAATTTTATCGTTTTGATAGCACTTCCTGTTACGATCTGCGCATTATGGCAGATTTCTACCACTCATGGATGGATAAAGACATCAATATTACCATCTCCACGATTTGTACTGGATTCGGCAATCTCTCTTCAGAAAAAGGGATTGCTATGGATGGATATTTCAGCCAGTCTTACAAGAATTGCAAAAGGATTTCTGTTAGGTGCCGTGATAGGAATTATTGTCGGTTCATTGATTGGTATCTTTCCGATGTTTGACAGATTTACAAAAATATTCGTTGCGGTATTCCGCCCGATTCCGATTATTGCACTGATTCCATTCTTCATTCTATGGCTTGGAATAGGTGAGGAATCGAAAATTGCGGTGATCGTGATCGGAACCTTCTGGGCAACGTTGATCAATACGATGGATGGAATCAAAGGTGTAGACCGCAAATTAATCGAGATGGCAGAGATTTTCGGAAAGAGTAAATGGGAGATTATCAGGTATATCATTTTTCCTTATGCGTTTCCTGCGATTTTTACAGGTATTCGTATTGCAATCACTGCATCCATCGGATATGTTATTACAGCTGAGATGATAGCAGCGTCTGTCGGAGTAGGTTATCGTATCATGTATGCAAGAAATATGGCACAGCCCGGAATAATGTTCGTTGGAGTAATTGAAATCGGATTGTTTGGTCTGGTGATTGATCTGATCATATTAAAGTTACAGAAGAAACTTTTTTCGTACAGATAGCATTATACGAAATTCAGAAATAATAAATGTGAAGAAAGATATCCCGGCAGAATACATAATATATGAAATGCGGAATCGGGATAAGGAAGTGGAACAGATGGAACATAGCGAATTACAGATAAAAAATGTTTATAAGAATTTCATTATTGATAAAGAAAAACATGAGATTTTAAAAAATATCA
>CAJOPP010000402.1 GCA_905236365.1 uncultured Lachnospiraceae bacterium | reverse complement strand
GTATCCGGATTTAAAGAATCAGAATTAATTTCGCGTTTTATTTTTGCAAATTCTTCAGACATCTCCGAGTGCTTTTCATTCATAGAAGCAGTCAATGCCTCAAATTTTTCTAATGCTCCATTTATGACGGATTTTAGACCAATAAGCGAAACCAGCGTTCCATGAACTTCTTTCAGTATTGCATTAGCTTCGGTAAAGATATCTTTGCTTATTTCGGAGCCTTCTAGCGTATTTGAGAATATCCCATCATATTCCGCAATGATGTTTTCTAAGGAAGCAGAGTATTTTTGAACATACTCCTGTTGCTTGCTTAATGCTAATTTATCTTGCTCAAATAATGTTTGAGATTTTAATTTTTCTTCAACTCCGGCTGCCTTGAAGTACGCTATATTTTGTTCGGCGTCTTTGATAATTTTTTCTGTTTCTTCTTTCAATGCATCCAAGTTATTTATTTTTCCAATCTCAGCAATGATTTCTTTGATTTGGGCACTTTTTTGTCTGATCTCGCTATCTTTTTCTTGTAATCTGGAGCCAATCAGGCGCTGAAGCAAATCAGATTCAAAATCCTCCTGTTTGTTTGATAGATCTTTCTGGCCAAAGTATATTGGTATTCCTAATATAGCCTCGACTGAACAATCTTTTAGCTCATTGGTTGTATGATGATAGATAGTAGCCTTTTGTCCGTATATCTTTTCTATTCGATATTCTTGTCCGTCTTTTTTATTATGAACTACAACTATTACTTTACCTCCACTTCCCAATATGTATGAGATTAATTCGTTTTTATAAGATTCATCAGCAGAAGAATGTGTTAAATTGATGCCTAATGTGTACCTTAATATTTCTATGATAGAAGACTTTCCGCTTCCACGAATACCAATGAAATTATTCAATTCGGGTGAGAAAGAAACCGTTTTTCCATTAAGTTTTCCACCTATGAATTGAATGGATTTTATATACGAATTGGAGGGATCTTTTAATCGGTCTGAAACTCTATGCTCATGATCTATTAATGCATATTTCAATGCCTCATAATTAAAATCTCCTATTTTAATGTACGTTCTTTTTTCTTCTCCATTTTGGATGGATGCTCTGCCAACAGCATCCATAGTTTTGCAATCCGAGCCTTCTACAAAAGCAGGTAATTCAGATGAAAACCATTGACGATATGTATCAATTTTACTATAAGTTCTAATTTTTTGCAATCCAAGCACGAATTGCCTGAAAAGTTCTTTCTGAGCGAGTTGCTGAATTCTACCGCCATCTAATTCTTTAAAGAAACCACGATCTGATTCTGCATGAGCTAAAACAACAAATGAATCTCTCCCTAAATTCTGGTGTTCTTCCAGTTTTTTCAATAGTTGTTCCAGATTATAATTGCATCGTTGGTTCTCATTTTCCGGATTGTGGACACCTTCAAATGCGGATGTCAGAAATTGAGCAATATAATTTTCATGACCCAGCCAAGATGATTCATCGAACACAACAAGACAATGAATACCGTTTGAACCATCATTTACGGATAGTTCTACTCCTGGAAGTAGCCAAATATTTTCTTTTCTTGCCTTCTTCCTTAATTCCTTAAATTCTTCTTTGTCAAATTTATTATGGTTAGTTATGACACCTATTTGTATTTTTTCTGCTACCAAACGTGCAATATATTGATCATAATATTCTGTCTGCGCGCCGGAATATTGGAACTCTTTATCTTTGTTTGTGTGCAGATGAAAATCAGCACGCAGCCATGTCGCACCATATTGGAATATTCCAATGTTATTTTCTTCCGTGTTTTGAATAGTCTCCATATACTTTTCTTTTTATATCGTTTTGAAATGGATGCCTGCGTCGCGAAGTTGCAGGGCGGTGTTGGTTTTCAATTGGTCATTGCCGGAAAAAAGGTTGTCCAAGGCAATCACTTTTTGCGGGTGCAGGGACAAGACTCTTTTGATAATTTGCTCTGTGATGTTTTCCTCCAGCAAAAATATCAATTTACAATCATTGATAACGTACATATTATCAATATGCGCAATGCTGCTGTTTAGGCTTTGGCCGTTTTTAAGTAGCAATTCATAAACCATATTTGGTGTTTCTGCGTTCTCTGCAATCGGATTCAAATAGTCCGATTGAAATTCTTTCCAAATATGCATTTGCGAACCTTTAAGTTTTCTCCATTGCTTGAAATTGCTGTCTGAAAGTTTAAATACTTTAAATCCAAAATCAGGCATCGTAACCTCCTCTGCATCATCAAAGGACAGTTCACCGGCTTTCTTCGCTTTTTCTGCTTCAGCCTCAGCGCGTAACTTGTTACCGGCACGACGGATACGTTCTTTGCTGATCTCTGC
>CAJOPP010000401.1 GCA_905236365.1 uncultured Lachnospiraceae bacterium | reverse complement strand
CGGCTCATTAAGTGCCGACGTTCACAAATAGCCCTACATTGGACAACATATACCACACTCGGTGACTGTTTACTGGCTAATGAGTGAACTGTAACGCTGAAGAAAACGGAGAAAGAGGGTGCAGCGAATTAGTCTTTGCAAAATCTTTTAAATCATATATAATGATTTCAGTGTCGAAGCGATGTATTTTCGTTTTGAATTGGTAAGTTGGATAAAAAAGGAAGAGGACTATGGAAGAATACAATCAACAGAAAGAAAAGAAACAGACAGTAGGCGGAGAAAATGCAGTTGTACATAAGCGGAGAAAGCGATACAAAGGAACCTATCCTAGAAAATACAGTGAAAAATATAAGGAACTTAACCCGGAAAAATATGCAGATACGATAGAACGAGTAATACAAAAAGGAAGTACTCCTGCCGGTATGCATATTTCTATTATGGTACAGGAAATATTGGATTTTTTGCAGATAAAACCGGGACAGATTGGCTTGGATGCCACTTTAGGATATGGAGGGCATACAAGGAAGATGTTGGAATGTTTACAGGGAGAAGGACATATATATGGTCTGGATGTGGATCCGATTGAATCAGAAAAGACGAAGAAACGATTAGCAGATGCAGGCTATGGAGAAGATATATTGACGGTAAGACAGATGAATTTTGCGGAGATTGATAAACTGGCAGAGGAAACTGGAGGCTTTGATTTTATACTGGCGGATTTGGGAGTATCCTCTATGCAGATTGATAATCCGGAAAGGGGATTTTCTTATAAGGTGGATGGACCGTTAGATCTGCGGCTTGATCCGTCGAAAGGAAAATCAGCAGCACAGAGGTTACAGGGTATAACAAAAGAGGAACTGATTGGAATGTTAGAAGAGAATGCGGATGAGCCGTATGCAGAAGAGATAGCAGAGGTGGTCGCATCGGAAATTCGAAAGGGAAATCAGATTGATACGACGAAAAAACTGGCAGAGTTGGTGGAAAAAGCACTTTACAATGTGCCAAAAGCAGAACGAAAGGACACAGTAAAAAAATCCTGTGCACGGACCTTTCAGGCACTTCGGATTGACGTGAATAGTGAATTTGAGGTGTTGGATGCATTTTTGGAGAAACTTCCGACTGTACTGAATCCGGGTGGAAGAGTTGCTATTTTAACGTTTCATTCTGGCGAAGACCGATTGGTGAAGAAATCCTTTAAATGGCACAAGAATCTGGGAGACTATTCAGAAATAGCAAGAGATGTGGTCCGCCCATCTAAGGAAGAATGTATAAGAAATAGTAGGGCACATTCTACCAAAATGCGTTGGGCGGTAAAGGCACTCTAGTAGGTTTCGTATAAGAGACAAAATGTACCATTAAGCATGGTGGTTTGACTTTATATAGGAAGTTATTGCACTGCTAAGGGGGAAAAAGAATGTTATACAAACTGATAAAATGGTCAATACGCTTAATTGATATTGTCGTAATTTTTTGCTTGGCCAACTTGCCATCTATTATGAGATTAGTGAATATAAATGTGGGATGGGTCGCGATGTCACTTCTGCTGTTTGTGTGGTTTAATGTTGATCCGAGCATCGTAAACAGAAAGCTTTCAACAAAGCGACTTCGAAGCTGTGGTAATGGATGTGAACTGCTGATCTTATTTTGTACTACAATGCCGATTGTGTTAATTTATTCACTTGCAGGATTTTTGGGAAAATTTCCTGTAGCTACATTTACAGATAATCCCAGACTGTGGTTGCTCAATTCCTTAATGACTTTTTTGGTGGAATTGATCGTATTCTGGAATGGCATTATCAGAGTTTACCTGACGTCGGAACAGCTTGGTATCCGTTGGCGGTTGGTAGGAATTTTATGCGGATGGATTCCGATTGCACATCTCATTGTGCTTTTTGAAATTATCAAAACAGTGGCGGAAGAAGTACGTTTTGAAAATGAGAAGATTTTGTTAAATAAGGAACGTAAGGAAGAACAAATTTGTGCTACGAAATATCCGATTTTAATGGTGCATGGAGTGTTTTTCAGAGATTATCGATATCACAACTATTGGGGAAGGATTCCGAAACAGTTAGAAGAAAACGGAGCAGTTATTTACTATGGCGAACAGCAGTCTGCTGCTTCGGTGGAGGAATGTGGACATGAACTTGCAAGGAGAATTCAGAATATTGTAAAGGAAACAGGATGTGAAAAAGTAAATATTATAGCCCATTCCAAAGGAGGACTGGATTGTAGATATGCCTTAACTTTGCCGGGGATTGCGTCTTGCGTGGCGTCGTTGACAACAATTAATACACCGCATAGAGGATGTGAATTTGCAGATTATTTATTGCAAAAAATCCCGGATAAACAAAAGCAGCTTTTGGCGAATACATATAATAATACCCTGAAAAAGTTTGGAGATTCAAATCCGAACTTTATAGAGGCGGTAACGGATCTTACGGCATTTGCTTGTAAGAAAAGAAATGAAAACCTGTTGGATGTGCCGGGAGTGTATTATCAGAGCGTCGGCTCTAAATTGAATCGTGCTTCAAACGGAAGATTTCCGTTAAATTTTTGCTATCAGTTAGTAAATGTGTTTGAT
>CAJOPP010000400.1 GCA_905236365.1 uncultured Lachnospiraceae bacterium | reverse complement strand
TTGGACGGTGTATGAATATGGCATTTGTTTCGAGTCTGAAAGCGTCCGGAGATTATTTGTATCCATTGCTGGTAGGTCTTTGTACGATGTGGTTGATCGGAGTAAGTGTTGGTTATACAGCAGGTATTGTATTGGGCTTTGGTGTGGCAGGAATTTTTATGGGAACGGCAGCAGATGAGTGCATACGAGGGTTGATTGTTATGAGAAGATGGAAAAGTGGAAAATGGAGAGGAAAATCTGTTGTGGATAGGAACGAGTCTCCGATAAAGGGATAAGTTGAATGCGGGTGAAAGGGAGAACTGTTACTAAAAGAGCATAATGAGTAGGGTGAACTGTTGACTGACAGAGTGATTCTAAGACAAAAAATTCAGGTCTGGAGGTAGTAATGAAAAAAATCATTTTAATTGGTAATATCATCATTAGCATATTGATTTTATTTGTCACAGTTTCTGTATTTCTGATTAAAATGCCGGTCAAGCGACAATTGCAGCCGGATTGTGCAGATGCTAACGGGGGATGGCACTATGAAGATGGAACTTCTGCTGTTTTATCCGATTTACAATATACAGAGCATATTACAAAGGTGTCAAGAACGCTGGAGGCAGACTCTCTGGCTGCTTATACTTTATGCTTTGATACTGCTAATGTAGACTTTACCGTATATATGAATGGAGAGACTATATATGATTATCATCCGGAACTTTTGCCAATTTATGGAGAATCTTACGGACTTGATTTTCATGCAGTTACGATTCCTTATTTTATTGGGGAAGCAGATTTGATGATTCAGGCAGAAGACTTGAGTAAGGGAAGTATGTGGGCTGGTTTTCAAAATCTATCTTTTGAAAATGGAGCAAATTATATACAGCACTCTCTGACCGCTGATTTTTTTAATTGCTTCCTTTCCTTTTTGATTTTTATTGTTGGATTTTTGATTGTGGTATTGGGATTGTTATTTAAAAATCATAATGTGCAGTGTTTAGAGATGGTTTCACTTGGAACGCTGGCTATGGTCCTTAGTATGTGGACAATAACCAGGTCTTATTTTTTGGGAATGCTGACAGGTAATCCCGGATATATACGTGTAATCAATTACCTGACATTGATTGTTCTTCCGATGGTAGGAATGACACTGGTTGCCAGTTTGTTAAAATGTAGCAATAGCCGATTTTTGTATATTATTACGGCACTTACTTTTTTTAATCTGATTCTACATCTTGTCATGTTGAACGGAAAATGGATGGACTATCATGACCTGCTGTTTTTGACACATATCGTTTTTGTAATTGGGGTTGTGTTTGCCATTATCATGATTATACGGTGTTATCACAAAAATGAGATACAGCAAAAGCGTAAGGGAATCATTTTTTTAGCGTTTTTAATTCTGATGTCAAGTGGAATTGCGGAGTTGATTGTTTATTATTTTATACAGAGCAAGGATGCTTCTATTTGTTCTCGTATTGGACTTTTGATATTTGTTATACTGCTATCGGCTTATGAAGTCCGTGAACTCGTTCTGATAGCACAGCAAAATCGTGAAGTGGAGGTTATGCGCCGTCTGGCATATGAGGATGGATTGACCGGGCTTGAAAACCGGCTTTCGTTCAATGAATTTGAAGCGACACTCAAACAACAAAAAAGTGGAAAATGTTTGTTTATTCAGTTTGATATCAATAATCTGAAAAAGGTGAATGACAACTATGGACATGTAGCTGGTGACAATTTTATCAAAGCTGGTGCAGGTATTATAGCGTCAAGTTTCGGTGAATATGGAAGAGTTTTCCGTACCGGAGGGGATGAATTCATATCTGTTTTTCTGGTGAAAGGAGGAGATGAAGAACTATCCGATATTTATGAAAAATGTAAAAAACAAATGATAAAGCAGATTGAACGGTATAATCAGAAGATGGATTTGCCGATTCCACTTACTATCGCTTATGGTATGGCAGAATGCAACCTGGAAATGGAGAATCTTGAGGAAAAAGAGATTTTAGCAGATGAGCGAATGTATGAACAAAAAAGAAAGATGAAATCTTTGTAATTTTTTTGTTATAGTAAATAATGAGTAGTTTTGATATGCTGGGCATATATCAGAAATAAGATTAGGACGGGTGCTGATTGAAAAGGGTGTGCCTATTCGATATAAGCTTGCTCTTTATAAATCCTCGCCTAAACGGTAAATTTGATTTTCAGTTTGGGTTGCCAGTTCACTTGCTTTTTTCTCCATTTCATGAAGATGGCGTTTGATTTTTGGATAAGTAGTTGCATCTTTATAAATGAAATAGATAGACGATAGTAACAGAAAGGTGGTAAGTAATAGGGTAAAATGGGATGAAACACCCAGTAGTGGCAAAGCTTTGTATATTGTAGCACTGCTCCCAATCAACGAGACAATTGTTCGCAGGTAAGCAAGGTGTGTCCGGTCAGCTGCGAGGTGACTGTTTGTAAAGGACAGATCCGTTCGGATTTTGGAAAATTCGGTGCGTTCAATTGCAAGCTGATTCTGGTTGTATGCGATTGCTCGTTTGGTTTTCATGGAATTGGGAATCTCTCTTGGATTGCCAGATTCAATTTCGGTTTTAAATTGTTCATTTTCTGTTTTTGTATTCATAGTGGTGTCTCCTTTCATCGCAGACATATTATATAGGGTAAGACGTAATTGTGTTCTTGTGTTTGACCGATAATTGTAATTTGTTTGTTAACAGTAGCTGCTCTTTATCGTATCGGATGTAAAATCAATCAGTATCAGATCAGTAAAAAGGAACTGAGTGCTAAGATTCATTTTAATATATCTGTAAATAAAATACAATAATTGATTTTGGAAGTAAAAACTGGTTGATGGGAAGAACACGGATAAATTCCAGGTGGAAGGTGCTGTGATTATTAAGGTTTGAACGGAGATAAAATTACAAATAGTTTATCAGCAAATCGAAACCATAGAGGGATGTAAGATGGTATGAGTTTCCATATGTAGTCAATTGGCAGGTATTACCGGTATTATTTTCTCATGACCTATGTTAAAGTTGTCTTGTAACAAAGTTGTAACAATATGTATTTGTTCAGAGAGAACAGGAGGTCATAAGTTATGAAGAAACAGTCAGTATTAGCATTAGCATTGGTGATTGGTCTTGCCGGTGGTACATCATTTCATGTGCAGGCAGCAGCACCGTGCAGCTTAAATGAGATTTTGCAGTCAAAGAATTGTAACATAGCAAATGTGCAGAGGACAGGGCTGCCGGATGTAAATGGTGTACTGGAAGACTTGTGTAACCAATTGCAGAATGGGAATTGTGTCAATGGAGTGTCGATGGTTGTTCCTGATTGTAATCGGGTGAAGGGTGAGGCAGATACAAACTGTTCAAATAATACATTGCCCAATTGTGATCAGGTGAAGGGAAAGGAGGACACGAACTGCTCAAATAATGCATCATCTAATTGTAATCAGGTTAAGGTTGGAAGAAATAGTGATTGTCCGTCTACAAATTATAATGTGATAAAGAACATAAGTGGAAAGAATTTTCAGTATAGTATTGTTTTGCCAAATTGCAATAACACAAAACAGACTGATACGACAGCGAAGGATGTTGAAGAAACAACTGCTACTACGGAAACCGGGGTTACTGAGTCAACGACAGAGGTAGAGAAAACGACAGAACAAAATCTGCCAAATGCAAATCAGTCAACAGAGAATCAGACAACGGAAGAGAGTCAGACGGTGATTGAAAAAGAGGCATTATCATATGCAGAGAGAATTGTAGAGCTGGTAAATGCAGAACGTGCAAAAGTTGGTATTCATGCTCTGAGATTAGATAACGAAGTGACAAAAGCAGCTGGAATACGTGTGAAGGAAATTCAAACATCTTTCTCTCATACCAGACCGGATGGAAGATCATTTAGTTCTGTTTTGACAGATAATGGAATCCGGTTCACAGGAGCTGGCGAGAATATAGCATGGGGACAGAGATCACCTGAGGAAGTTATGCAGGCATGGATGAATAGTGATGGACACAGAGCCAACATTCTGAATGCCAGATTTACCAAGATTGGAGTTGGTCATTATCAGGATGCTTCAGGAAGACAGTACTGGTCACAGTTATTCACATATTAGAGATATACGCTCCGCGAGGATGTGCAGGGATTTGCATATGAAATATGTCAGCATAGCTGACGCAAATCCCGCGCCAAGACTCGCGAGCGAGTCTTGAATATCATGATATGTGAATTAATGTTTTAATAAAAGAAACTGCAATTGCCCAGTGGAAAAATGATGGAGTTAACCGATTGAAAAGAGAATACACGATAGATTGTAGAATTCTTTCTTAATCTATCGTGTATTTTTTGCAAATAATAGATTGTAAAAAAAGTAGTTTTTTGTGTGCAAAAGATTCGGATTTTGTGAATTGCTTGGAACTTTGTGAGAAAGTGAACGATTTTATGGTATCCATTGGATACTTTTGCACAAATGGGCCAATTTTCTTTGACATTTGCATGAATAGAAGTTATACTAAGCACATAACCCAATTGAATTAATCATGTGTTTCATGGAGGAAACATGTGGGTAATTCGGTTGGGTTATACTATTTATATTAAACTTTGTAAATGACATTTGGTGAATGCCGACTTTGACCTGGACCGGAACTGACTGAAACGGATGATAGGCGTAGTGGAACTGGAACATGAGGTCGGGGAGACATGATAGGTATTTCACGAAATGATAAGATGAGAATTCAGGAAGTCTCTGCTGAGCACCTGGAGCGTCTCAGAATTGTATTCTTAAATGTTAAAGTGTCTATAAATAGAAAATATTTGTAGATGCTTTTTCTGTTTTGGAAGGCAGATGGGAATATCTGTAAATAGAAATTATAATCGCATTATTTTAACGAGATGGTCTTATTCTTTAAAGATTTGAAAAATGTGATAGAAGGATTGCGATAGAACATCGTTATCTTTTTGAATAAAGAAAAAATCTTGTAAACTCTGAAATGGTTGATTTTTATTGATCTATATTCGATTTGAATAATGTGATTATATGAGAGTGTTTTATATGGAGTGATGCGTTTTCTTCCTATAAATATGTAATGATGTTGAGGTTAAAACTATGCTTCATAAAGTATATTCGTCAAGCAGCATGCACATACAATCAGGATTGGAACAAATTCAGGCTGTGGAAGTAAGACTATAAGAATCGTGGATGCCATTGCTGAACACGATTCTCGTCTTGTGGTTTTACTGAAACGTTCAGCCTGACTGAGTAGAAATGCATATGAAATAAAAAACGTTGTTATTATTACTATGTTGTATATAATATACAGAAAATGTTTTGATAAACTAATATATAATGTGCAATGTGCACATTATCCAATGGATACTTTTGCAAAAATTACCATTTTTGTATGGCATTTTTAAAATATTTGATGTATATTGAGTGTCAACTTCCTAATGACTTTGGTGCAAATGATCATTTACTACTTATCGTGTTAATACGGAAGTAATGAGTGATATGGATGTACTGCGGATGTACTGCATGTCTCTGATGAACATGAGTTGGGTTAAGCTGAACGGAAATATAAAAGGGGAAGGGTTTAGGGGTGTGGAGCACAGCACAGAATAATCCGTAGAAATCATTTTGTATGGTAAGGCATTTATTTTTACGAACTATGATCCGGACGGACAAGCGCGCGTGTCAATTTGGTGAATGTCGTGAGAATCAAATTCTTCTGAATTTGTTATAGGGAATTTGAAATAAGACAAGGAAGTTGGTAATCACAGTAATTGAAAGGGTAAGGAATGGTAGATGATTAATTGGATCAATGTACTTGTTTTCAGTTGATTTGTACACATTACCTTTTCAAGTTATAAGAAGGAGGAAAAAAGATGAGAAGAAACAAAGAAGGAAAAAGAGGAAATATGTTAAGTCGGGGGACTTCGTTGTTATTGGCAGGTATCCTGTTAGCAGGAGCTCCAATTTCGTCAGTACAGGCTGCAGAAATAAATCCTGCTCCTGCTGTACTACGATATGCAAAGTTTGAAAATAAGCTACAACTCAAATATGATATTGGTAAAAAAATTATAATAATTATTATTGATGATGATCCTATTATTCTTCCACCACGAAAAAACACTATTGGACCTGTTTACAAAGGGGGTATTGATAAGATCGCTGCTGATAAGATAAAAGGTGAAGTGTTAAAGGATGTGAAGGTGAAAGCTGAGATAAAGAAAAATCCGAATTTGTTGCAGCAAATAGAGAAAGCAGATATACAGTTGGTAAAATAAATTGATTATGATGTGAGAAGCACAGGATGATCTGTAGGAATCAACTTGTACGATAAGCATTTATTTTTACAAAGTATTAGTCAGTTTTACAAGTACGTACAGTATTTAAGATTGCTTTTTCAAGTTTAATTAAAGAAGGAAAAAGAGGAAGATCCCGGAATTCAATCATTTAAGGATGATTGGGTTCCGGGATTTTAGTAATCACAACGTGGATTGTGGCAATAGGAAGTACGCGTCTTTAGTAGTGTGAGGCTTCACTGGAAAAAGGTGCATCTGCTATAGAAACACAAGCAGATTATAATTCGCAGTTTTTTACCGTTCTCGGGAAAGGAATGACATCCCGGATATTGCTCATTCCGGTAATATACATAATAAGCCGTTCAAAACCGAGTCCAAAGCCTGCGTGACGGGTAGAACCATATTTGCGAAGATCCAGGTAGAATTGATAATCTTCTTCTTTTAAACCGCATTCTTTCATTCGGGCAAGAAGCGTGGCATAATCATCTTCTCTTTGGCTTCCACCTATAATTTCCCCGATTCCCGGAACCAGACAATCCATGGCGGCAACGGTCTTGTTATCATCATTTAACTTCATATAAAAGGCTTTAATTTCCTTCGGATAATCCGTCACGAAAACAGGACACTTAAAAATTGTTTCTGTCAAATACCGCTCATGTTCTGTCTGAAGATCACAGCCCCAGCTTACTTTGTATTCAAATTGATCATTGTGTGGTTCCAATAAGTCAATCGCCTCTGTATAAGTAATATGTCCAAAGTCAGAGTTCACAACATGATGCAGACGTTCCAAAAGCCCTTTGTCTACAAAACTATTAAAAAACTGCATTTCTTCCGATGCATGCTCTAACACATAAGAAATGACGTATTTTAGCATGGACTCTGCAAGCTGCATGTCATCTGCCAGGTCGGCAAAAGCAATTTCAGGTTCGATCATCCAAAATTCGGCAGCGTGTCTTGTTGTATTTGAATTTTCTGCACGAAAAGTTGGACCAAAAGTGTAAATATTACGAAACGCCTGCGCATAGGTTTCACCATTTAACTGTCCACTGACAGTAAGCGAAGTCATTTTACCAAAAAAATCTTCTTTGAAATTGATCTCGCCTTTGTCGGTAAGAGGAGGATTGGTGAGGTCCAGTGTTGTTACCTGAAACATTTCCCCGGCTCCTTCACAATCGCTTCCGGTGATCAGTGGTGTATGCACATAAATAAAATTCTGTTCCTGAAAAAATTGATGGATGGCATAAGCTGCGAGCGAGCGGACCCGGAATACCGCCTGAAAGGTATTGGTGCGTGGCCGCAAATGAGAAATGGTTCTCAGATATTCAAAGCTGTGACGCTTTTTCTGAAGTGGATAATCACTCGGACAATTACCTTCAATCAGAACCTCTGTTGCCTGAATTTCAAATGGCTGTTTTGCATCCGGTGTTAAAACCAGAGCGCCGGTTACGATCAATGCTGCTCCCACATTAATCTTACTGATGTCTGTAAAATTCGTCAGTTTTTCGTCATAAACAATCTGAATCGGTGTAAATGAGGTTCCGTCATTTAAAGTGATGAACCCAAATGTCTTGGAATTACGGTTGCTCTTTACCCATCCGCATATTGTTATTTCCTGCTCTGCATATGATGCACTTTCTTTAAATATTTCTTTCATCTGGATAATATTCATTATGAAGTTCCTTCCTTTCGTATCTTGCTGATCTTATATTACTATACCCTATTTACATAAAATGTTCCATAGGAAGCTTGTAACATTCTGTTATTTGTTACCGGTTATGTTACTGTTCAGAAGCGATGTCATTTACTTAAGCCGGACGTTGCCGGATATGTTATATGTTTTCCATTCCGGGCACGAGCTAAAGCATACCTTCGAACTAAGCT
>CAJOPP010000399.1 GCA_905236365.1 uncultured Lachnospiraceae bacterium | reverse complement strand
GCAGATAGCCCTACATGGTAAAACATATAGCATATCCGGCAACTGTGTATTGGTAAATTCTTAAGTAAATGACATTGCGAGTGAACTGTAACGAGGATGTTTAGCAATGAAAACAATTTCGGACTTTCTTTTGACACACACGTTATAATATAGTAGAATAAAATTATTATCTAAGATTTACGAAGGGATGAAAAGAAGATGATAGCATTAGGTTGTGACCATGGCGGATATGCACTTATGCAGGAAGTAAAGAAGCATTTAGAAGAAAGAGGATTGGAATACAAGGACTTTGGTTGCTATTCCGAAGAGTCTGTGGACTATCCGGTTTATGCAAAAAAAGCAGCACAGGCGGTCGCAGACGGTGAGTGCAATAGAGGAATCCTGATTTGCGGAACCGGAATTGGAATCTCCATTGCGGCCAATAAAGTAAAAGGTGTTCGTGCTGCTCTTTGTCATGATTGTTTTAGTGCGGCAGCCACAAGAGAGCATAATGACGCTAATATGTTAGCCATGGGCGCAAGAGTGATTGGACCGGGACTTGCACTTAAGATTGTAGATATCTTTTTGGATACACCGTTCTCCAATGATGAGCGTCACATCCGCAGAATCGATATGATTGAGGACGAGTGCAAATAGGTAATGTGAGTTATTATCAATTATATGAGGGATGGATGAAGTACAATGAAGATGTTAGCTTTAATTTCCCAGCTGGCAATTTCCATGCTGACAGCAGTTTTGCTCTGCGGTGGAATCGGATATGCAATAGATGCTTATTTTGGAACGAATGTCTTTGTATTTTTCCTGATTCTGGGTATAGCAGGTGGCTATAAGGCTTGTTACAATGTAATCTGTAAATTTCTGGGAAAAGACAGTTTATTTGAAAACACCAAAAAAGATGATAACTGAAATTTCTGAATTTTCTTGTGAAAAAATACCAAAATTTATGGACATATATCGGAAAACTTAGTATAATTAAAGTACTTTGTTTCCCGATTTTTTTACTTTATAGGAAATTTGATCGAGGTATAGGTAATATGAATGAGATAAAAGAGACATTGTCAGGTTTTTTACTTGGACTTTTGGTCTATGCAGTGCTGATAGAGATTGTTGGATATTTCTTTTCGGGGGATATTTTTTCATATACGTTGGGTCTGTTGCTTGGCATTATCATTGCCGTAGTTCTTATCCTGCATATGACATATACGTTGGATAAGGCTTTGGACGGGACTCCGGAACAGGCAACAAGATATGTAAAACGGCAGAGTTTCTTGCGGCTTTTTGTTATGTTACTGGCACTGGCCGCAGGACTCATGATAGACAGAGTGAATTTTATCACCGTTATTCTTGGTATGCTGGGACTTAAGATCGGAGCACTTATTGCACCGCTTTTCTTAAAAAGGTTATACCCGGAACATTATGTGACACAGCCACTTGAGGAAGTGGAACAAAAGTGAATCTAATGATGCAGCAGAAAGCCGGGTCGCTGTGAAAGCAGAGGATTGATTTTCTGCTGATATTTTAGATAATCTGCGGATTTGGATGCTTACTGGTTTGCGGCACGTCAGCCTTGAATTTGTGGAGCAGATCTGGCAGATGTAATAACGTATTAACGTTATCGAATAATTATAGAAAGGAAGGTGAAGGAATGGGTTATGGAATGATGCCGATGTTACTGGCGGCTGATAAGGAAGTTGATTTTTCCATCCATCATTTGTTGGAATATCAGTTTATGGGACAGACGGTATATATTACAACATCACATGTATGTATGTTCATTATCATAATTACCATTATGATTTTTGCACTTTTTGCACGAAGGAAGATCATGCATGCGGATGAGATTCCAACAGGATTCCAGAATGTGGTAGAGCTCATTGTTGAAGCACTGCAGGGCTTTGTCAATTCCTCGATGGGACAGCATGGTAAGAAGTATATGAACTATGTAGGAACTTTGTTCCTGTTTGTGTTTTTGTCGAACATTTCAGGTCTGTTTGGTTTAAGACCGCCTACTGCAGATTATGGTACGACATTCTCTCTGGCACTGATTACGTTTGTTATGATTCAGTATAACAATTTCCGGTATAACAAGATTGGTGCGATTACCGGATTGTTCCAGCCATTATGGTTCCTGTTTCCAATTAATTTAATTGGAGAGATTGCCACTCCGGTTTCCATGTCACTGCGTTTGTTTGGTAACGTTATGGCTGGTACGGTTATGATGGCACTTTATTATGGTCTGTTGCCGATTTTTGCCAAGATTGGTATTCCGTCAGCACTGCATGTGTATTTTGACCTGTTTTCAGGTGCGATACAGGCATATGTATTTTGTATGCTGACAATGGTATTTGTAACCCAGAAGATTGAAGGTTAGGGGTTGCAGATGCAGAGAAGGATTCCACAATGCATGATGAAGGGATTGCTATGTGATTGCAATCGGTAGTACTGTGAAGGAGTCCGTAAAGAATGGCATGTTTGGTGGTTCTGTGCGGCAGTCTCGGGACAGCATATAAGGATGTCTGTCGAATGTACTGTCTGCTGCATTTATCCGAACAGGACGTTGAAGCGAGGACAGAAGGTCTTCAAAATAAAATAGTTATATGGAGGTAAGTTTTTATGTCAAACATTACAAACGAAGGTTTAATTTTAGCATGTTCAACAATTGGTGC
>CAJOPP010000398.1 GCA_905236365.1 uncultured Lachnospiraceae bacterium | reverse complement strand
TACAAGCTCCGACTGAGTTAAAACGCTCCGCGAGGATGTGCACGGATTCGGTTAGGAATTTGTCAGCTAAAGCTGACCCGAATCCGGCGCGCAAGACTCGCAAGCGAGTCTTGACATTCTCCGAATTTCGGATCCCACTGGATTATCTGATAGCTTGCACCCAGATAAATTGCCCATCCGACGATTTTTTTGTGTGTAAATGTTACTACATAGTACTTCATAGGAGTACCTCCGAAATTAAAGTGTTTTTTTTCGAGTTTCGTTTACGAGAGCTGCGAAATCAATCGCTCCATGTAAATAGTGCTCCTTTATCGCAAGCTCTGAGAGCTTCAGCTTGTGCAGTTCATCACAGAAAGCAGCGTTAGCACGCTCGAATACAGAGACGACTTTTTCCTCACCCTGCATAAATTTTTCATCGTCTATAAATATTCTGCTCCCAATGCCGGACATCTTCAGTTCACACTTTTCACCTTCCAGTGCAGAGTAGACATCATAGACGCTGATTTCCTCGATGGAACGGGCAAGCTGGAAACCACCGTCCTTTCCGGGGGATGATATGATGATGTCAGCGAGAACAAGCTTGCGCAGGATCTTTTTCAGATAGGAATCGGAAACAAATAGGATCTCGCTCAATTCTGTACTTCGGAGGGGGCGATGGTTTTTCTCCAATGAAAGAATTAATGTAACATAGATCCCCTGCTCAACGCATCGGTTGACAACCACTGTTGGGTCACCCCCTTTCTTAATTATCGATAGTATATATCTATAGATATGAAATATCAATAATTAATTTAATACCTGTTTTGATTACTGTTACGGTTCAGCAACAAGCTGGATGCGTCCGGCTAACCACTTGAACTTTTACTATGTATTAGCAAAAATCAAATTTAAAGTTGCAATATACCCCTATAGGGTATATAATGTAATTATTGATAGAAAGGTAAAGGATATGAGGATCTTACAAGGCGGGTGATGCAAACAGTATGGAACAATATAACGTAATGGGCATGAGCTGTGCGGCATGTAGTGCAAGAGTGGAGAAGGCAGTGTCGAAGGTGGAGGGCGTGACTTCCTGTTCGGTCAGCTTGTTGACCAATTCCATGGGAGTGGAAGGGACAGCCGGTGCAGCAGAAATTATCAAAGCAGTGAAGGATGCCGGATATGGTGCTTCTTTAAAGACAAAAGGAGAACAAAGTCAGGCGATGGATGAAGGATATGAAGATGTGTTGAAGGATACCGAAACTCCGCTTTTAAAGAAGCGGTTATGGAGTTCGATTGTTTTTTTGATCATTCTGATGTATTTTTCTATGGGGCATATGATGTGGAACTGGCCATTGCCGTCATTTTATAATGACAATCATGTTGCAATGGGACTGACACAGCTTCTGTTGACGGTGGCGGTTATGGTGATCAATCAGAAGTTTTTTATTAGCGGTGTGAGAAGTCTGTTGCATGGAGCACCTAATATGGACGCTTTGGTAGCATTGGGAAGCGGAGCAGCATTTGTATATAGTACCTATGTGCTATTTGCTATGACAGATGCCCAGGTAAAGGGGAATACAGAAGGTGTTATGGTATATATGCATGAGTTCTATTTTGAATCGGCGGCTATGATCCTGACACTGATCACCGTGGGGAAGATGTTAGAGGCAAAATCAAAGGGGAAAACAACTGATGCGTTGAAGAGTCTGATGACACTGGCACCAAAGACAGCTGTTCTTTGGAAGGACGGAGTGGAGAGGGAGGTTGGTATTTCAGAGGTACAAAAAGGAGATATTTTTGTAGTTCGTCCGGGAGAGAATATTCCGGCAGATGGTATTGTCTTAGAAGGAAACAGTGCAGTCAATGAAGCGGCATTGACCGGAGAGAGTATTCCGGTGGATAAGACAGAGGGTGATATGGTGTCGGCGGCTACTGTGAATCAGTCCGGGTTTCTGAAATGCCAGGCTTCACGGGTAGGAAAAGATACGACCTTATCCCAGATTATTCAGATGGTAAGTGATGCCGCAGCAACCAAAGCACCAATCGCAAAAGTGGCAGATCAAGTATCCGGAATCTTTGTTCCGGCAGTGATTGCCATTGCAGTGATTACCATTGTGGCATGGTTGCTGGCAGGACAAAGTGCAGGATTTGCTCTGGCAAGGGGAATTTCCGTTCTTGTTATCAGCTGCCCTTGTGCATTGGGATTGGCAACACCGGTAGCGATTATGGTAGGAAATGGAGTGGGTGCTAAGAATGGTATTATGTTCAAGACGGCTGTTTCCTTAGAGGAAGCCGGTAAAATACAGATTGTAGCATTGGATAAGACTGGAACTATTACCGGTGGAATGCCAAAGGTGACGGATATTTTACCAAATGGAATTGCAGAAGAGGAACTACTTACCCTGGCATATGCCTTAGAGCAAAAGAGTGAACATCCGCTGGCAAAGGCGGTTATTGATTATGTAGAAACGGAATATGCTGAAAACGTAAAATGGTCAGAGATACGACAAAATAGGATTATAAATAAAAAGGAATCAGGAGCACATAAGGTGGCGGGGGCGTCATCAGGGATACAGGATCAACCGGAAGAGAGGATTGCATCTAAAAAACAGGCAGCACAAGGAGAACAGGTGTCTCTTGCAATTGGATTCGAAGAAGTCACAGAATTTATTGCACTTCCGGGAAATGGCCTTACGGCTACCTGGAAGGGCAGGAAAATCGTTGGTGGGAATGCTTCCTTTATTCATACAGTGGCAGAGATTACACCGGAGATGAAACTGGAATCAGAACGTCTGGCAGAAGAGGGCAAGACACCGTTGTTCTTTGCACAGGACGGAGAGTTTGCCGGTATTATTGCGGTAGCAGATGTGATCAAAGAGGAAAGCCCACAGGCAGTGGAAGAACTGAAGAATATGGGAATCCATGTTGTGATGCTGACAGGTGACAATGAGCGCACTGCAAGAGCCATCGGCAGACAGGCAGGGGTAGACGAAGTGATTGCCGGAGTACTGCCGGAAGGAAAAGAGAGTGTGATCCGTTCTCTGAAAGAGAAGGGAAAAGTAGCAATGGTAGGAGATGGAATTAACGATGCACCGGCATTGACCAGGGCAGATATCGGAATTGCCATTGGTGCAGGCACGGATATTGCCATTGATGCAGCTGACGTGGTACTGATGAAGAGCAAATTAAGTGATGTACCTGCTGCGATTCGTCTTAGCCGGGCAACCCTTAAGAATATTCACGAGAATCTGTTTTGGGCGTTCATTTATAATGTGATTGGAATTCCTTTGGCAGCAGGAGTTTGGATTCCGCTGTTTGGATGGCAGTTAAATCCAATGTTTGGAGCTGCCGCAATGAGTCTGAGCAGTTTTTGTGTTGTGAGCAATGCATTACGCCTGAATCTGTGCAAAGTGCATGATTCGGGGAAAGATAAAAAAGTAAAGGAATCTGTTAGAAAGGAAGATCATACAGCAGCAAATTGTTTATTGACAACGGCTGCCGATGAGATAAAAACAAAGAATAAGAAAAGTGAGGTAAATAATATGGAAAAGACATTGAAGATTGAAGGAATGATGTGTGCACATTGTGAGGCGACAGTCAGGAAAGCGTTAGAAGCATTAGAGGGTGTAACAGAGGCATTTGTAAGTCATGAGACAGGAACAGCCGTTGTGAAACTGAGCACAGAGGTTGCAGAAGATGTGTTAAAGAAAACCGTAGAGGATAAAGATTATACAGTGGTTTCTATAGAATAAAATTTTTGCCACTATTCAGCAGGGATGAACAGTGACAAATGTTTCCAAAGAGGATTCGTGAAATGGACCTTGCAGAGTTCTGTTATGCAGGCAGAGAATTCCACAAAGTGAAAATAAAGAGGCGACACAGTATAAGCAAAGTGACAGTCATTTTTGCATGAAATGACGTTTGGAAGGAGAACTTGCAATAGCGAATTCCTATTATAAGCTACAAGTTTTATGTATTACCGATATCTGTTTTGAAGGATTATAATATGATATCAGGGTCAAAACTATGCATCTCGCAGTATATGCGAAATGCTACCTGAACAGTTACCATTAAAATTACAGGTTGGCTTTTTCTTACAAGTTTTTTGATATTCCAGCCTGTGGCAATTGGATATTAGAGGAAAGAAGATTGCAATATGGAAATCAAAAGAAAAGAGAATGTAGGGAATAGTTGATTCGTGTATATCTCAGACAGAGATGACCCCCGCCTCTAAGCAAAGCGTAGGCGGGGCAGGATACTTGTCTCAGGCGGGGTTCAATCTCCGTCTGAGATATACG
>CAJOPP010000397.1 GCA_905236365.1 uncultured Lachnospiraceae bacterium | reverse complement strand
TATTTCATATGCAAATCCCTGCGCATCCTCGCGGAGCGTATATCTCAGACGGAGATTGAACCCTGCCTGAGACAAGTTTCCTGCCCCGCCTACGCTTTGCTTAGAGGCGGAGGTCATCTCTGTCTGAGATATAACTCATTTTTCAACCGGCTCTAAAATCCATTGCTGACTTTGATTAGCTTTATCTGTCCATTGCGAAGCAGAAATTCCTGCTTTTGTTGCCCAATTACTGTCAATAGTTTTCCTGCTATAACGGCTAATCAACCTATAGTTTCCATTTTCCTGCTTAACAATTCTCCATCGTTGTGCATTTCCTCCATTATCTTCCCATTGAATTACTTTCTCATTTTCATTTAGGGAACTGGCATTGTCCAATGCCTTTCCACTAGTACGATTGATAATCTTAAAGTATCCATCTCCGGTCGATATAATCTGCCACTGCTGATTATATGATTGCGAACGACTGAAGAGATTGATTGGATCACCGTTTGCATTTGTTCCGTAATTATCCAAATACATACCACTATATGCACTCTTAATTCTATAAAAACCATCTAACTGCTGTACGTTATTCCAATCTGCACAATTCAGCAACCAGGATAATGCAGAGGAACACCCCCATGAAGCAAACCTTGAAATACTGTTATTATAATCATTGCCTGCCCCGCCATCTACATTATTCATTGAGTTCTCAATTCCATCCTGTGTCTTATTCCCAAATTGAGTCCACATAAGATTATCACTATTACGATTTTTCCATGCTGAATCTGCATTGCTCTGCATCCACTCATTATAATCATTGATGTCTAAATCACGAACCATTTTTCCAAGCCAACGTGCAAGAATCCCCTTAAATCCTATCAAGTCAGCTCCATTTTGCTCAACGTTAATCGGATTGCCTAATTTTGTTGCCCTGTCAGCTGCCTTTTTTGCCATATTCAAATAATCCACATTATGATTATATTCATAAAGCATCGTACATGCACCAATATACGTTCCTTGATTATAAGTAGAAACCCATGTATTGTACTTGTAACTTCCATTCTGCTCATCAATACTATCCCATACTGACCCGTCACTTTGAACCAGCATTTTATTCATCCATGAAATCATCGCCGCTGCTTTGTCATAGTAAGAATTATCACCTGTTGCAATAGCAAGATAGCAGGAAGCAATCGCTCCCGGACCATTCACGCAGGCATTTTTAGATGTCTTGTCCGCATCCTGACACCACACAAGACCTCCTCCATACTGTTCCGTCCATGCACGATCATAACTCATCTTATAATTCTTTTTTGCAATGTTAAGATACTTCTCCTCTCCTGTGTCCAGATACGTTCTAGTTAACATAATGACTGCCCACATAATATCGTCATTATATCCATTCCACCACCAGTCATCTCCTTCTGCACTCAGCCAGCTCTCCACGATATCAATCATATTCTGCTTTGTAGTTGTATCTCCAAAACGCTCATATGCATCAATAAATACTTCTGCCGTCTCAGCCATTGACCAAAAACCATCCGCATTCACTAACCCAAACTTATTATAATTCCCCGCTTTCTTGAACTTTGCCACATAAGCATCATATGCTTGTCTAACTGCTACCACGTCTGCTTTTTGATCATTCGGATTCTGATTTACTTTATCCACATAATAAAGTTTCCATTGCTCATTTGCATCTCCATTATAATTCCACTGAATAATATTAGCTCCCGAATAATATGATCCTCCCTCAACATTCAAACCCATCTGAGGTGACATTTTTGGCGTAATTCTCCAATTCCCATCACCAATTGGTTCGAATAACCACTTCTCATTGTCATCTTTTCCGGTATTATACTGAATAATCTTCGTGCCTGCTTCCACAGAGCGCCCCGGCACATTCAAAGCTTTGTTAGTGGATACATTAATAATCTGATAATATCCATCTCCCGTTGAATGTATAGAAAAACTCTGAGATGCATAGCCATTCGGCAGTGTTTGGATGACTTTTGCTTCATTTTCACGTGAATGTCCCTCAATCATCATCGCCAGTCCACTTGCCTTCGATGTTATCTGATAATTAGCATTCTCATTGATATAACCGGCAAACCCCTTCTCATGTCCGATGACAGCATTTGCAAAGAATCGAGCCAATCTCTCATAACCGTTATCATTTGGATGCAGACCATCTGACAATTCATTTCTTGTCCAAGTTCCTGTAAAATTATGAGTATCTAATACAGTCAGACCATATTCCTTCGCCAAATCCTTGATAATTGGAATCAATATATCTTCATTAATCGAATCTCTCTGATCATGCTTGTTGTTCTCATCCACACTAGAGATAGGATATGCCAACATGATTTTCGGATTACTTCCGCAATTCTGATACGCCTCGATCAACGATGCATAATCCTTACGAAAAGCATTTTTCCCCTGATTCTGGTTAATACCATTTATATAAGTATCGTTTGTTCCCAACATAATAATCACAATATCCGGATTGGATTTTAGTCCATCCTGATATCTTCCGGTTTTTGTGTATGCACGATCATCCGATTTTGTAACAGTTGTTCCTGATACACCCACATTCACTACCTCATATTCATTTCCCAATACTTTCTGTAATTGTGCAGGATAAGTATGATTTCCATCCGAAGCCATATACCCTTCTGTAATGGAATCACCTACACAAGTTACCCGTATTTTCCCATTTTCTGCAGCACTTACCTGCTTCAGATTTCCACTGCATAGCGTGAGCACAAGACAAATCACTAACAACCATGCCGTAACCCTTTTCTTACTTGTCATCATTTTTTCCTCCTTATATATAATAATAGACTCTCGGAATCTCTCAGCCCATAAACTCAAGACTTTTAGATTCCTTTATTATTAAAAACCCCCTCTTTTTTATCAAAAAACACTTGATAAATCCATTAAAAAAATGCGACACTTCGTGCCTGTATTTATAAGGCATATGTTTCGATTGGAACAATTTTATTTATTATCTGTTAACTTTAACAGTTTGACGAATAGAAAAAGGAATAAATGCAAGAATCTCTGCGGAACGTTCTAATAAACGTGAGATACGCCTTTCTATTAGGGAACGGTAGACACCGTTCCTCCAGGATGTGGTACTGCCGTCTCCTAATCACATCATGATGTTACAACATCTTGCTGCTTGGAATTGACCTTATGAATTCACGGTAAGAAAGTTAATTATACAAAAAGCACAAACCAGCAATCATTCTAAATCATTTTTCAAAACATAGCGACAGTTATGTTTATTTCTCATGCTCTTTCTTAGTTATCCCACATTATAACGATAATCTTTACTTTTCAATATTCATTTGCCTGATGAGACAATCAATAATCTCTCAAGATTCCGAGAGATTATTAAAATTTAAAAGTTATGAAAAGCATTAATCCGCAAATGCACTGCATTTTTATCTAAATTAAATTTATGAACGAACTTTGCGTATATCGCAATTACCATTTATAGAATAACTATAACTCTCAAAATTATTTTTGAAAATGTCCTAAAACTACACTTAAAGTACGGATTTCTACAATTCTAATTTTCTATATACAGTTGGAGTTTTTCCAGTATATTTCTGAAAAAGAGTTGAGAAATGACGGGAACTGGTATAACCAGTCATAAGTGCTATATCCTGAACTGATGCTGATGCATTTTGTATGAGCAGCTTTTTGGCCGCCTCTATACGTATTCTGGTAAGATAATCAATAAATCTTTCTCCTGTTTTTCTTTTAAAAATGGTACTTAAGTAATTTGCTGAAAGACCAAACTGTTCTGCAATTTGACTGATGCTAATATCATACATGTAATTTTTCTGAATGTATTTTTTTATTTCTTCAATCATATCACTCTCTTCTGCTCTGAATCCGATGTACATCTGTTCTGAATAATCCACAAACGATTGAAAAAACAGTTTAAAGGACTCATGACTGATTGGGCAACCACAGGCTGCACTGCAATACTCACCTAAATATTTCAAATTCACATTTAACTCCTGCTCTTTGTATGTTCTCCAAAGTTTATTGATGATATCTTTGCACTCAATACCGTCTGCCTGTTTCCATACATCTATCAACTTCTCAATTTGTGCGAGGAATTCCGTTTCGTACTCTCCTCGTTTTAAATTTTTCTCATCATAAATCATCCCCGGTTGTCTGTCCAATAACAGATACGTTTCCCTATCTGCTTTTTCACTTTCACAACAAATTTCCTGCAGGGTATCGCTCTTTACCCATCTAAGATAATAAAAAAAGGGATGCTTAATATTTGTCTCCAAACATATCTTCTTCATATATGACATCACAGAATCCTGCCTACGTTCCGGCAATTCAAAAACAACACAAATTGTTCCGTCTGCAGTATTTGTAATTGCATAATGCCCTTTATTTGAAACCACTTCATCTCCCAATTTTTTTATTTTTTTCATGATTATATTCTGAAAATCATGTGAATCCTTTATATATAAAAAATATGCCAGATAATTGTGGATCTTATTCATACTTATTAGTTTTTCATCTGTGCCCATAGAAGCAAAATAGTTAAAAGCTTCCATAATCTGCAGTTGAAATCTGCTATTTGATTCCTGATACCTTTCATCAATTCTCTGTCGAATTCTTTCCATAACGTCTTTTAAATTTTCACAGTCTACCGGTTTTAACAAATAGTCACTGACTCCGAGCCGAATCCCTTTCTGTGCATATTCAAAATCCGAATATCCGCTCATAATCACATATTGTGTATCGCCCGAGTATTTTTTACATTCTTCGATTGCATCTACCCCATTCATATAAGGCATGCGAATATCTACAAAAGCAACATCCGGTTCTTTTTCCTTACAAACAGTCACCATATCCCGTCCATTCGCAACTTCCAAAAAGATATCCTCCGACTCTCCTAAAATATCTCGCAGCATACTTTTTACCGCAAACCTGACCAATCTGTCATCATCTACAATCATTATTATCATTCTCTTTTGTCCCTCCTTCATACGGGAATACTAAAAATGTTCGGGTTCCCTCTCCCTGTTTCGACACGCACTGATAAATTGCATTTTTACAATATAATTCTGTTCTTGTACGTACATTCTGCAGTCCGACACAGTCTTCTTTACTCTTTTCTTCTGAATCAAAGCCTACGCCATTGTCACAAACAGAAAGTATCATAACTTTTCCAATTCCTTTGACATTCTCGGATTTTGCACAAATCCAAATTTTTATCATTTGATCAGTGTTTCCTCTTCCATGCTGGATACTGTTCTCTACAATCGGCTGACAGATGAGCTTTGGGATCTGTCTGTATCTGCATTCCTCATCTATATCAAATCGGTATTCCAGACTTTCATCATATTTTAGTTTTTCCAATCTCAGATAATCGTGGAGAAAATCCATTTCCTCCCCCACTGTTACATAATCTTTCGTACTGCAAGTATATCGGAACAGACTTGAAAGCTCAATGATTCCCTTTTCCAGAATTTCCTTTTCACCCATACGATTCAATGCCACAAAACCATTCAGCGTATTATACAGGAAGTGAGGATTGATCTGTGACTGCAAAGCCAGATACTGAGCTTTTTGCTGTTGGAGCTGCAAAATATATTCTCTGTCGATATATTCTTCCAACCGATCCATCATATGATTGATTACGTTCGCTATTTTTTGATATTCACTATTGGAATTTAATTGAATTCGATTATCCAGCTTTCCGTTTTCTATTTCCCGAACCCCGTTCAAGACCTGATTCATATCATTCACCATTTCCGCTGTCTGCTTACGATAAATCATAAAACCAAAAAGCACTGCTATGAAAATAATGACAAGTGCCCCCGCAAAAAGTTTGACATACCCACCATACCGATGCCAATAGGTATTCAAACAGGCTATCTCTAATCCTGTATTCGATATTTCTTTTTTGGTTATCACATAATCCTCAAAATCTTTCTCCAGTTCTCCCCCCTGTGCGAAAATTTTACCATCTTTTAATAACACAAAGGTACTTTCCCCTTCATCGGCAAATATACGCAAAGTTTTCTGCATATTATCAGCATCTACATCAACCTTAAGGATGCCGATCAGCTTATGTGTATCCAGATTACTGATACCGCAGATATAAGAATAAACCGGTCCCAGTCTGCTTTCTTCTATGTACTCCGGATTATGCAATTGGTAATAAACAACACCTTGAGGCTTTTCCATTATCTCCTGATACCACACTTCCGCCTGATAATCTTCATGTCGATACTGTTTTATTTCTGCACTGCTCTTTTGCAGACAATACACATAGTTGTTATCAGAAACCGGATAAAATGCAATCGCACGGATTGTCTGGGAAGAAGTATGCATCAGCTTTTGAAGCGTCATGGTATATACATGCTCCAATTCAATCAGTTCTAATTCATCATAATATCTATACAACTCCGGATTATTCATCTGTTCCGCTTTCTTAAATATATCATTTACATAAAAGGCGTCCCGGATTTTTTTAATTTCTGCGAACTGCAGTTCCAGATTCTGTGAAACAGAATTCAAACTATTTTCAATGTTATTTTCTTCCCTCTCATGGAATTCATACATGGAATATTCGCCAAAAATCCCTAATATGATAACCGTTAAAAGTAAAACACTGCATAAATACACGGAATAGATCTTCATTCCGAATGTTTTTTCTTTTCGAGACATTATCATCACACTCCCAGCAAACGGTCTCTAACCTAAATTCATATATCTTGCCCAATTTATTTCGTCAGGCTTTGATAAAATCTTATCTCTCCATATAGAACTAACCTACCACTTATATTTAATATATTAAGCATAGTACTATATTTTGTCAATTTTACAACACGAAAACTTCCCACATCCAAAGTGAGACTTTCTCCTTTTGATGTGGGAAGTTATACTGATTTAATTGACTATTGATGAAACAACCATCCCTACTGTTCACCGTCTACAATCTCGATTCCGACAATATTCGGTGCCCATTTTCCTTCTGTTCCAGAAATGGTTATCGTATTGTTACCTTTTACCAAATCCACTTTAAGCACAAGTGGCTCCTCTCCTGCTAAGGTCCAGCTTCCATTTGCCGGAGCATTTAGCACCTTCTTCTGTTCATCATTTACGTAAACCGCAAGCTCCCTGTTTTCAAGCGTACTATAATATATGCGAAGTGTTCTCCTGCCTGCCGCATCGACTTTCACACGAAATGTTACAGAACCGTCATTCGGTCCACCGACATTTCCGATATGAGAATCCTGTTCACCCGGATTATTAACAAATGCTCCGTTTGCAACCTCTCCATCTTCTCCCTTAATTTCAAGTGGTTTCCAGCTTTCCTGGTTATCATTGTTTTCTTCCACCTTCTTTTTA
The DNA here is from genome assembly GCA_905236365.1 of uncultured Lachnospiraceae bacterium. GTDB lineage: Bacteria > Bacillota > Clostridia > Lachnospirales > Lachnospiraceae > CAG-590. The sequence goes on along the minus strand of CAJOPP010000397.1, from coordinate 737 downwards.
TCAATTTCATTTAAAATCGCCTCAGCTTCCCCGGCAGTGACTGCAATCTCGATTCGGGCAATATTGGGTGCCCATTTACCATTTGCTCCTGATATTGTGATCGTATTATTTCCTTTTTCAAGCTTTACCGGAAGTACAACAGGCTTTTCACCGGCATTATCCCAACTTCCGTTTGCAAGAGCATTTGCTACTGTTTTGGTGCCACCATTAACAGAAACTGCAAGATCTCTTGTCTCACCTGTTGCATAATAAATACGAAGCGTTCTCTCTCCTGCTGCATCGGCTTTCACACGAAATGTTATGGAACCGTCATCCGGCCCACCGACATTCTCAATACGGGAATTCTCCTCAGCCTGATTTCTGACTACTGCACCATTTGCTATCTCTCCATCTTCTCCCTTGATTTTCAGAAAAGTACGTCCTTCCAACGCTTCCAATGCTTCTTCCAATCCCATAATCTCTTTATCGGTAAGTTCTATCTCTATACGATCTACATTTGGTGCATATCCACCGTTATGACCAGCTAATACGATTTCATTTGTCCCTTTTGTTAAGGATATATTTACTGATGCAGGTGTTCCCGACTTTGTCCAACTTCCATTTGAAGGACATGATACCGTTTTTGTTTTGCCATTTACAATAACATCAACATATCTCTGCTCATTTGTAGCATAATATATCTTAAGAGTACGTGTTCCTGTTACATCTGCATTGATATTGAAGGATATTTTTCCATT
>CAJOPP010000396.1 GCA_905236365.1 uncultured Lachnospiraceae bacterium | reverse complement strand
TCTGGATATTCCGGTAATCTTAGGTGCAAAAAATGCAACAGATATCTTGAAGTCAGGAGCTGTGGTTACAATGGATGCTGAGAAAGGAATTGTTTCTTCGAACTAAGAGCGAAAGAAATATAAACATATGACAAAGATGAAAGGCTGAGTTCCGATGTGAAATTATGGGTAGTTCACGATATCAGACCAACTTAAGTACATATTTTTGTACGCATCCCGCAGTTAATGCGAAATGCTGTCCGAACAGCTACAAGTATAGTTTCAATATTCTGGATGGAAGATAAAAATAATGGTAGGAGAGGAAAAGTATGGCAGAGATTAAAAAACAAATGATAGCATGTCCAAAATGTAAAAAAAATATAGAGGTAGGAATCTGGGATAAAATTGAGTTACCATATGATGCTGACCAAAAGGAAAAAGTATTGCGAAATGTCTTTTTTAAAGTGCATTGTGATACCTGCAATATCCTGTTCCCGATAGCATACCGATGTCAGTATAACGATTTAGAGAACAAATATCTGATCTGGTTGGTTCCTAGAATGGACGATAGGGACAAAGCAGACATTGAAGCATACAATCAAAGATTAAAGAATGATAATGTATTGCGACTTGCACAAGGTGGTTACCGGTATCGCATTGTCCGCAATGATAATGAATTAAGAGAAAAAGTATTTATTTTTGACGAAGGATTAGATGATCGTTTTATTGAAACAATGAAGCTGATGTACGTTCCGATGTTCAAAAGTAATGTTGCGAAAGACCATCGGATCATGGGTCTTTATTTTGACAAGAAGAAGGATGGCGGATATCAGTGGGTCATTATTTTAGAGAAAATGATGCAACCATTGCTGGCCGATGTGAATATGGAGATTTACGAGGACATGAAGGTAAAATTAAAAGACATCGTAGAAGAAATGACGCCGGAAGGGCTGGCTCAGATTTATGCTTTGTGGGCAAAAGATGTGCTCAATACACAAGTGGAACGGGCAACTGCTGAGAAGCAGGAAGCAGAGGAATAAGTCGGATGATATAAGAATAGAACAACTCCTGTCACAAACAATGTGCGTGGCAGGAGTTGTTTTTTTACTTTATAGGAGACTTCGTCTCTAGTAAAGCAAAATTGCTCCGCGGGATGTGCACCTCATGGAGAGGAGGTTAATTGCTTCGCAATATCGCTTGGGCACGAAAGAGTCACAAGCGACTTTTAGTTCTTTGTTGTACAAAGAATTGGACAGGGTAAGGTGTATGATAAAGTATCCATTGGTTGAGGGGGTATTGTCGAAAACTATTATCGTGATGAGAAGGATTATCAGGTATAGGTAAGAGAATGCTGATGCAGAGCGGGCATTGATCTATAGTGGTACATGCAGAGCAAATAATGATACATGGCATAGGAGGTAGTTATATGGAAAATCATGAGGCATCATTGAGACGGATTCAGGTCTTTGAGGACACATTACAATATTGTGAACGCAATATCAGACTGACCCAATCGATTCAAAGGACAAGGATGCAGACAAAACGATATCAGAATCCTGTTGAGGGGGAAAGAAATCTGAATCAAACAGGAGGCATCGGGAAAGGTTACATGCAGGGAGCTAAGCTTGAAGTCGTATTTGTCAAAGACAGACTGATAGAAGGCATTAAGGAATACAATGCATCAAATCATAAGGTGGGAGTTGTGAATTTTGCATCAGCAATGGCACCAGGCGGTGGTGCTGTAAGAGGAAACGATGATGTGGAGGCGGAATTATGCCGTTGTTCCACACTATATCCCTGCCTGAATACAGAAGATTTAAGGGAGGAATATTATGAACGGAATCAAGGTGAGGTGAATCTGTTGGATACCTGTATTTACACGCCGGGAATTGTAGGCGTAAAGAATGGGGACGAATGGTTAGAACCGGATGCATGGGTTTCTTTTGATGTGATCAGTTGTTCTTTTTTTGATTTGAGGCTGATTATGAACGGAAAAACAAATTCTTTGGATACAGAACCTGTTGTAGATGATTTTAATTGGTCAGAGGCGGTTCAACGTAGACTCAGGGGAATCTTCCGGGTCGCAAAGGCAGAACAGATGGATGTGCTGTTAGTGAATCCTGATGGATGTCGGCAATACGGATATTCTTCGGACAGGATGATTTTTGCGGTGAGGAAAGCCGTGGAAGAGAGCGTATAGTTTAGTTGTAGGTTGGTCGGACGATTCGGGGTGTGGTCTTGGCAAGGGACAGAAAAGAAATGAAAGAGTGGATGTGAGAACGAACCTCGAAATAAATAATGACTTTCTATGATGTATATGCTATAATCTATCATGAATTGTGAGAAATTGATGAATTGCATCAGAGGTTACAATGCATAGAATGTTCGTAACTGTTCAGGTAGCATTTTGTATTTACTGCGAGATGCGTATGTAAGTGTATATCTCAGACGAAGATGAC
>CAJOPP010000395.1 GCA_905236365.1 uncultured Lachnospiraceae bacterium | reverse complement strand
GAAACGAACACCGAGAAGAAGCGAAGCGGAATCGAGGTGGCGTTCGTGTTTTTTATTCTTATATTAAGGAGGATTCAGTATGAAAATTATCATGTTAGGTGCACCGGGTGCAGGAAAGGGAACTCAGGCGAAGATGATCGCTGCAAAGTACGGAATCCCACATATCTCAACAGGAGATATTTTCCGTGCAAATATTAAGAATGGAACGGAATTGGGGGCTAAGGCGAAAGAATACATGGATAAGGGACTTTTAGTACCGGATGAATTGGTTGTAGATCTTGTAATCGATCGTTTTAAAGAACCGGATTGTCAAAAGGGATATGTATTAGACGGATTTCCAAGAACCATTCCTCAGGCAGAGGCTCTTGATAAGGCATTATCTGCAATTGGTGAAAAGGTAGATTATGCGATCAATGTAGAAGTTCCTGATGAGAATATTGTAAACAGAATGGGTGGAAGACGTGCCTGTGTAGGCTGTGGAGCAACTTATCATATTAAGTATAGTCCAACAAAAGTAGAGGGCAAATGTGATACATGTGGAGCTGATCTGATTATCCGCGATGATGATAAGCCGGAGACTGTTAAGAACAGATTGAATGTATATCATGAACAGACACAGCCGTTGATTGAGTACTATACCCAAAAAGGAATTATTGCGGAAGTAGACGGAACAGTTGATATGAATGATGTATTTGATGCAATTGTTAAAATTTTAGGTGAGTAAAATGGCAGTTTCGATTAAGTCAAAAGCAGAAATTGAACTTATGCGTGAAGCGGGTAGAATCCTCGCTATCACGCATCATGAACTGGAAAAACAGGTTAAGCCGGGAATGTCTACGTTGGATGTAGATCGTATCGGTGAGGAAATAATCAGAAGTTATGGATGTATTCCTTCCTTTCTGAATTATAATGGATATCCCGCATCTATTTGTGTATCAATCAATGAAGAGGTTGTACATGGTATACCAAATAAGAATCGCATCATACAGGAAGATGATATTGTCAGTCTGGACGCAGGTGTTATTTATAAAGGATTTCATTCTGATGCAGCGAGAACATTGATTATGCCGGAAGTATCAGATGAGGTGAAGAAGTTAGTAGAAGTGACAAAGCAGTCTTTTTTTGAAGGGATTAAGCACGCAGTTGCAGGTAATCATATCGCAGATATCTCAAAGGGAGTTCAGAAATACGCAGAATCCTTTGGATATTCAGTTGTCAGGGATCTGGTTGGACATGGAGTTGGCTCAAAATTGCATGAGGAGCCTGAGGTTCCGAACTTCACCGGACTAAGAAGAGGAATCAAACTTCGACCGGGTATGACGATTGCGGTGGAGCCAATGATTAATTTAGGCGATTATGATGTATACTGGGAAGACGATGATTGGACTGTAGTAACGGAAGATGGACTACCGTCCGCACATTATGAGAATACCATTCTGATCACAGATGGCGAACCGGAAATTCTTTCACAGGCTCCGGGTATCCCGTTATAAATAGTTAAAGAAAAGCATAAGTTAGAAGTATTGAATCGTTATAAAATATTTAATGGTAAAATGTTTTAATTATCAGATGATAGTTTTATGATTAATTTTAGAAATTTTAGGTAATGATGGAATTGATAGGAGGAACGAATATGTCAAAAGCAGATGTTATTGAAATTGAAGGAACTGTTGTGGAAAAACTTCCAAATGCTATGTTTCAGGTAGAATTGGAGAATGGTCATAAAGTATTGGCCCATATCAGTGGAAAATTAAGAATGAACTACATTAAAATATTGCCGGGTGATAAAGTTACGCTGGAATTATCTCCGTATGATTTAACCAAAGGAAGAATTAAGTGGAGAGAAAAATAAAAAATTGTCACAGTACAACTTTGGGCTACACTGTTACGCATCTGACACAGTTTTGTATCTTAGTGTTCCAGATGCTGCTATAATTTACGTTGCTGGCACGCCGCCCGCAGTAGGTGCAGGCGGCAAAAGGGCGAACTGTAACAAAAAATTTAAAAATATAGAAAATTTTGCTTGCAATGAGCAGGCGAAAATGATAGAATAATTATTCGTAGCGGACTTTTTAAGAGAAAGTAAGTAAAATAGAGCTTTAAAAAGCATAGAACTACTTTCTCGTATACGCTTAGACGTGGCAAAGACTTTATACTAAATGAATACAGTGAGTTTGGTAGTAGCTATACATTGGCAGATTTTTGTCTCGTCGAGACCGTTTTGAAAGGAGAGATTTTAAT
>CAJOPP010000394.1 GCA_905236365.1 uncultured Lachnospiraceae bacterium | reverse complement strand
CGGAGATTGAACCCCGCCTGAGACAAGTTTCCTGCCCCCGCCTACGCTTTGCTTAGAGGCGGGGGGCATCTCTGTCTGAGATATAGCGGATCAAAACGGGAAGTGGATTTGTGAATAAAAGAAAAGGTAGTGACATTTGTCACTGCCTTTTTTGCATAGATTGTGACAAATGACATCTAACCAAATAGAAACACTTTTTTTATAATAGAGATATCAAAAAGAAAGAGGTGTTGATTATGGAACGGGAAAATCAAATTTCAAAATGGTTGATGGTAGTAGGTGTTTTGTTTATTGTCATAGCAGGGAGCATTTTTGTTATGACAGCATGGCAGTATTTGCCGGAATTTGTAAAACAGCTTGTATTGTTAGCAGTAGCGATTGCATCCTTTACAGGCTCGCATGCAGTGTCAAAGAAAGCAGATAGAGAAACGACGGAAACTGCACTGTTTTATCTTGGTACGGCGTTTTCAGGATTTTTTCTGTTATCGATTTTGGGAGGGGTGACTTGGGGTGATTTGCAGATGAATGCACTTAAGGTACTCTTGGCAGATCTGGTTATGGGAATCGCGATTGCATGCAGGACATGGAAAACGAAGAAGGCATTGGATTTTAGTATCTTTGCAATTTTAATGGATGGAATTTTAGGATGTATCTGTTTTTTGTTGAAGTTACGATATGAGGGGTTTATTCTGTTGTTAGGAATTTTTGTTTTGCTCTATGCGATTGGAAATTATTATATCCGAAAAGAAAATGTGAAAGATTCTCAATTGGGTGTTAGTTTCATGGTATTTTATCTGATACATGCAGGATTTTATAGTGTATTGGTGGGAGGAACAATCTGGTTTATCAATGGTGCTTTTTGGGGATTTAAAAGTTTATCGGTGTTGATCCTGGTTATTATAACAGGGCTAGGCCATAAGGGGAGCGGACAATCTATTATGAGAGTATTGAACAGCATGGCAATTTTCTGGCTTACATTGGAAGTGTTGTTGGAAATCAATCAAATGTTTTATTTGACAGAACGGTCTGCAACTCTTTTCTTTGCCGGATTTGTAGTAAATCTTGTGATTATGATCTGCCTGTGCCGAAAGGAGATGTTTTATATCCAGCTTGCTGTTAGCTTATTGGTAGCGGTGTTTACACCGTCTTTTCAACAGCTTTTTGGAGACTTGAAACAAATTTATTATCCATATTCTTTTGTGATGGCATTTGCTTTGATTCTCTATATGGTAAGAAGAGGACATGAGTCAGAAGCAGAACTGTGGGGAAAACGGTTATTGGAACTTGCAGGTTTACAGACAGTTACTGGAATTCTGTTATATGTTACATGGAAATGGGAGATTCTGTACAGTTTCAATTTCTTTGGGGTATTGGCTATCATTATGTTGACAGCAGCAGTCTTTATGAACGATTCGTATGAGAAGAGAGGATTTATAACATTTGCCTTGATACTCGCTACTCTGGGGATGGTCATTCAGAGTGGAAGCTGGCATTACAGTGTAGAAATAGCATGCTTTTTTATCGGAGTTGCCATTGTTCTTTTGGGTCGCATTTGGTATGATAGAAGAGAAAATATAAGTGGAATCCAGTTTTTTATGACTTGTATGATCCTTTGTGTTCTATTGACAAATGCAATGGTAAGCGGTGAACCTTTTAGTGCTTTCGTGCTCGGGGTGACAGGTGTGCTCATGCTGGTCATAGCAGCGATTCTGAATAATAAGAAATATGTTGTGGCAGCCTCGATTACCTTGTCTTTGATGGCGTTGTACCTGACAAGAGACTTCTGGCTTAGTATTGCATGGTGGGTATATCTGTTCGTTGCAGGTGTCGTGTTAGTGGTTCTGGCTGCCAGAAAAGAGGGAAAACAAAAATGATATTTGTCTTAGGGATTGCGTATATGCTGGTAATGGGAGCAGTACTTGTGAGTATGGCGGTACTGCTCCTGAAAGGAAAAAAAGCCAGATATAATTTCATGTATCTGATTTGTCAGGGAATGGTAGCGTTATGGTGCTGTTCCCAAATTCTGATTCTGCTATCACAGACGGATGGAGAATTGGCATTGTCGTACCTCATTGGGAATTTTGGAATTTGTTTTGTGGGTTCATCCTGGTATTATTTTGCTTTGATGTATACAGGAAAGCAAACGTCAATTGTGGGGATGTATTTTCCGTTTGCAGTATCGCTAATTCAATATCTGTTGGTGTTGACGAATAAGTTCCATCATCTGTACTATGTGTGTTTTTCGGTAGAACGGGTTGAACATGGGGTATTCTTTTTTACCAACGTAGGAATGACTTATTTATTCGTTATTTTGGGAGCGGTCATTATATATCGGAATCTTGAGCGGGAGAATAAACGGGCAAAGCAGCTAATCGTTGCATCTGTGTTTGTGCCGGTGGTGCTTAATCTGATTTATGTAACGGGTTTTATCAAGACGTCTTTTGATATTACACCTCTTGGTTTTGGAATATCCGGAATATTTGTGTTATTGGCAACAATCAAGTACCGTTTTATGGAAGTGAATATTACTGCTTTTGATGTAATTCTGTCGGGTCTGGAAGATGGAGTTGGAATTTTTAATCAGTATGGGAAACTTACTTATTCAAATCAGAGCTTTTATGCTTTGCTTCCATTACAGCAGTCAGAGAATGAAATAGAGATGATTCGGGCAGAAGATGTTTTGAAATGTCTGGATACTTTGGAAAAAGAAGATGCATCGGTTTTTCGGGATGCAAAAGGACGTTATTTACAGATTCAGCTTTATCAATCGGTACAGAAAACGTTAGCGGTGAGAAATGGTACACATTCTGATAGGGAAAAAGAAAAAATGTCAGCTTGGGCGACTTTTTCTGAAAAGATGGGGTTTGGAATCGAGGTAACATCGGATGCGGAACAGGAAGAGCAGATGAAAGTCATCGATTTGTCTGAATTTGAACAAGGTCAGAATGTAGTATTTGTAGTAAAAGATATGAGTCGGTATTATGCATTGTTGCATCAGACGCGAGAACTTGCGATTACAAATGAAAGACTTGCGTTGGAAAAGGAACGGAACAGGATTGCACAGCAGGTACATGATACGGCAGGGCATACTCTTACGATGATTCAGTCTTATATGAAGCTGGCAGCTGTATCTGTTGAAAAACAGGAGATGGACAAAGTGGAGGAGTATCTTTTGCAGGCAAGAAGTTTGACGAGTGATGGAATCAGAGAGTTAAGAGAGTCAATCAATCAGTTGAGGAGAGAGGCGTCCTATGAACTGGTAACCCAGGGAATCATGCAGTTGGCAGCTCAGGTAAAGGAGATACCGGTAGAAGTTACTGTGCAGGGTGAGGATTCAGAACGGTATTCTCATCTGTCCAGAGTACTATACGATTCTGCAAGGGAATCCATTACCAATGCTTTAAAGTATTCCGAAGCGTCAAAAATAGATATGATCGTAAGGTTTCAGCAGGATAGCGTGGAGTTGGTGATCTGTGATGATGGGAAAGGATGTGGAAATGTAGAAGAAAATAACGGAATACGCGGTATTCGGGAACGTGTAAAGGAAGCAGAGGGAACCGTTCGGTTTATCACGGCAATAGGAGAAGGATTCCTGACTCGTATAAAGGTTCCGGTATAGTGAGAAATAGTGCAGTAAGGAGTGAATATGGAAAAGATAAAAGTATTGATAGCAGATGATATTATGATTTTACGACAGGGATTAAAAGCAGTGCTGGAGCAGGATGATGAACTTGAGGTGGTAGCACTTGCAGAGAATGGAAAGGAAGCCTTTGAAAAGTGCAGGGTATTCCAGCCGGATGTTGTGCTGATGGATATGCGAATGCCGGAGTATGATGGTGCATACGGAATTGCAGCAATTAAAGAAGAATTACCATCGATCCGTGTGTTGGTGCTCACTACTTTTGATGATGAGGAGACTATTGACAAGGCGCTTGAAAGTGGAGCGGATGGATATATTCTGAAAGAGATGGAAGATGAAAAAGTGATTTCTTCAGTGAAAAGTGTGTTTGCAGGAATGAGCATTTTTGGAAGTGGAGTATATCATACGATGCGTGCCCGGATGGGAAAGCCGTCAGAAAACGAACAAAAAGACCGGAATGTGGCAGATATGCGGGAGGAATTTACAAAGCGGGAATTGGCTGTACTCCGGTTGGTGGCACAGGGCTACGACAACAAAGAAATTGCTGCAGAATTATGTCTGGCAGAGGGGACGATCAGAAACCAGATTTCAAGATTGTTAGAGAAACTCAGCTTAAAGGATCGAACGCAGCTGGCAGTGTACGTTGTTAAAAACGGGCTGGACGAATGAACTTGGAGCGTGATTCGGACAGCTGCCAGAAGGTTTGGAAAAATAGTATAAGAATATAAAAAGTCGGAAACCAGATAATGGGTTCCGACTTTGTCAAGACTCGCTTGCGAGTCTTGCACACCGGATTCGGGTCAGCATTTATTCTGTTGCATTAGAATCCGATTGCGATGTGTCTGCATTACTGTCTTGTGAATCCACATTGGCGTCATTTTGTGATTCCTCATTGGCTCCATCCTGTGCTCCGGCAGTTCCGTCAGACGATATTTCTTCTGGTTGTGAGGAATCATCCCCTTCACCTGACTGCGTTGAGGAGGTGGAGTTGCTGATTGCCCACATATTGGAAATCTGTGTGCTCAATCGTTCGTAATCCCAGCCTACATTGCTTCGTGCTTCACTATTTGAATCATTCACATAGAATAGACCGTTCTCGTAGCTGCGGATCAGAATAAAGTGACTGCTCTTTGTAAAATCACCTGGATCCATAGAGCAGATGATTACCTTGCCATCCTCTAATGCTGAAGTCATACTTTCTTTGTTCAAGGATAGTTCTTCAGAACTTAGACCTAAAGAGGCTGCCCCATCTGTCATCAAAGTCCAGAAGGTATCGTTGTTCTCGCCCAGATATCCGTTCTCCATACTAAAGTCTGCAACCTTAATAGGATTCATACTGCCATCCTGCTTGAGATATGTGTATGCCATGGAGAGACAGGTCGGACCGGAGCCGTTTATGGCAATCAGGCTACTGCCGTAATCTGCATAGCCCCAGCGTTCATCATATTGCAAATAGAGAGGAACTTCATTCTGTGGTACATCTAAACTGAAGTCTCCGTCAAATACAACACTGATCTTTGCGGGATAATTCAAAACGTATTGTTTCATCTCCGGGTTGACTGCTAAACATTGCAGAATCTTGTCCGGATAGACTGCCGAGTTCTCAAAAATGGATTGAATATCGCTATCACT
>CAJOPP010000393.1 GCA_905236365.1 uncultured Lachnospiraceae bacterium | reverse complement strand
TACATATTGTTTTCATCCTCGGTGAATGTCATAGGCTCCATATCGGGGAAGACAGTATCAGTATGAGCCGCAAATACAACTGACTCGTTTCTTTCGCCGTCTATTTTTAAAATCACATTTTTCGCATCATCAATATATGCCGCCCCTGCACCCCATGAAAGGAGAGTGTCGCAGATGTATTGTGCTCTCCGTTCTTCATAGTGCGACGGTGCAGGAATCAAGCACAGTTCCCGCCAAAGCTTGTTTGTTAAATCGTAATATGTCTTCATATCCATAGTTTTACATTCTTCCTCCCAGTGTTTCAAATGTGTCCATACTTACCACAAATGCATCTTGTTCTATCTTCCGGATATTCTTTTTCAGTATTGATGCTTTTTTGGGCTCCAAGGCAACCATTATAAATCTATTTTTATTGTTGCTGTACGAACCTACAGAGCTCATCACTGTAGCGCAGCCTTCAAGCTCATTATTTATAAAGTCACATATATCTTTTTCGTTTTCTGCAACTATCAACATAAGCTTTTCGGAATTGAGCCACTGTATTACCTTGTCGACAATAATAGAGTGTGCAAGAACACCTATAATTGACATGAAACAGGTTTTCAGACCAAACAACCATGCGGCAGATATTGCGACTATAAGGTTAAACAGCATTAATGCATTACCAACAGTATAATGCGTTTTTTTCTTTACAATAAGTGCAAAAATTTCTATTCCGCCTGTGCTGCCACCGGCATTTATTACAATTCCGGCTCCTACACCACATAATATTACCGATAAAATAAGCTCTGTAAAGGTTTCGTCGGTAAATGGAACATTTATTTTTACTTTTTGTTCCAATATCATAACAACAACTGAATAAACTATCGAACAGTAGACTGTTTTCCAGCTGAAGCTTTTTCCTAAAAATATCAATCCAACAATAACGCAAATAACATTTATTATCGTAACGAACTGACCTTTTGTTATATACGGAAAAATCTTTGAAAATATTATTGCAAGACCTGATGCTCCTCCAACAACAAAATTATTAGGCATCCTGAAAAAGTATATCCCGGCTGCAAACATTACAGATCCAAAAGTCAGCAAAAATATCTGTGTAATAATCTTTTTCATAAATTTTTATTTTTTAAACATCTTGTTGATTTCTTCCGTGGTTACACGTACAAGTTGTTCTCCACCCTCATGACCTACGCTGCCGCTTGAAACATAAGCACTGTAATGACTGCCTTGCTCTGCTTTTGCTGTGGGCAGGTATGCCATGGCGTCGCAAGCGAGCTGTATCAGTATTGTTTGCTTTGCCCTGCTCCTTGCTCTGATCTGGTTACCGTAGTCAAGAAACAGTTCAAACGGATTTGTTGCTATAGCTATATTTCCAAGCCTTGCTATATGCAACTCAACAGGCACAGTATTCTTAGTGTGCTGTTCCTCCCAGCGAAGTACTGTTCCTGTGTGGATATGCATTTTTGCATTATCGTTAAAATTGATATGGTCTTCTACCCTAGACGCATATTTTTCCAAGGCTTCAACCGCATCTTCGTAATTCTTAGGAGTAACACGTCTAAGCGGCAGGTCAATCGTTAATTTTTCGTGTTTTAATACAGCTTCATCATATGTCTTTGTAACATTTTCAAGCGCCATATCTATCTCGTTCACTATTCGTCTGCCCACAAGCCAACTACCCTTAATATCGAACATTGACGGATCTGCATCACGCTCTATGTAATCATTTCTTTCTATATTCGGATCATCTATTGGAGTCTCTGGTTCTACCCAGCGTATAAGATCACGCGGTGCCTGATCACCTGCTGCGGAACATAGTCCCAGAACGAACAAATCTTCGCCGTATTTTTCACGAAGCAAGATCTTTACTTTTCCCCAGTAATCAGAGGAAATAAACATCCTGTGTTCTAAAACCTGTGCAGGACATGCCACATTTGCCGCAATGCCAGTCAGTTTTTCGTTTTCATCATAGAAGAACAGCATTTCTATACCGCTATCATTACCGCCTTCAAGTTCTGTGAAAGCTGCAGAGTTAGTATCGCCCCACATTTTGGCAGATCCGTCCGAATAACATACCCTGCGGCACATTCCCACAGACGCTCTGCCGAAGCCCTGGGCATACCTTGCAAGTTTTCTGTTTTCCCAAGCTTTGAGTACCGCTTCCGATATTCTTTCCGTCAGATATATAAGTGCTTCCTTCGCATCCATAAAGTCATCGCCCTTTGCAGAGACTTTTGCCTGATACTGTTTTTCTTCTGGCAAAAATGAATTCAAGATTTCTTTTGTTCTCACACTAATTTGTTCATTGCCATAATCATATACATGTGATGTGTGTGTATGTATAGCACTTATAATTATCTTATCAGTATCTATCTCTGAATTTGTCGCTTTTACCTGTTCTCTTACGGAATCCATCAACTTCTTTCCAATCTTCACAAGGTCACATGAGCATATTATCATCTGCTCACCGCCGGATTCCACAGCAAGAGCCGTTACAGTCACAGGTGTTTCAACGTACTGCGATATGCGCTCTGCGAACTGCCCCGCAAGGGCTATCTTTTTGTCGGGCGTTATACTTACCTCAGACCATCCAACATTTAATTTTTCCATATTCTTATTTCTCCTATCCTATATTTTCCTTTTTGCCCCTCGGTTAATTTTATGTATTCCC
>CAJOPP010000392.1 GCA_905236365.1 uncultured Lachnospiraceae bacterium | reverse complement strand
AATTTTTATGTTTTGGTTTACACAAACTTATGGCTTTTCGACGAAGATTACAACACTGCTCCTACGTTCGCACAAAAAACCGCAGGTCGATTAGCCCTCTTCAGCTATTTCGCCCTGCGGAATTTTGTTCAACATTGTCCCATACAAATGCTATTCGCGTACGAGTCGAACAGCGACAGGCGTTGCAGACCAATTTACACCAATCCCCTGGGTAGTCATGTACCACACATAAACAGTTGATTTACCATAGGTTGGATGCCCACTTGAAGTCATATAATAACCATAAGAACCCAGAGTTAAAGGAAAAAACAGAGAGTTGTCCGCCATCCATCCATTCACATCGTGCATTTTATCATAATGTAACATCGTACTCAACTCTTCGCATTCTTCCCGAGTCGGCAGACGCCAACCACTTATGTTTTCAGCCGCCCTTTCCGCCTCGCTTAATAAGAAGAGGGTCCCTGTTTCCCATGGGGCGGACGCCCCTAAATTAACAGTAGCCCAAGAGGCTGATAACCCCAAATCATCCGCTTCCTTATACAAATAAAACTCATAGATATCACTCGCATATTTACAATAGTCTATAATGGACTCATCATCATTGGTAAGGTATGCCCTGTATCTATACTTCTTTCCCGGTATCAATCCTGAAAACGTAATTGTGTACTCCGTCTGGCCGGGCAGAATATCAACAGATCTTTTTTGACAATTAGTCCGGTGATTAATAATCCAAGAGTCCCCCAGAATAATACCAATTCTGGCTGGGGCGTATTCACTTACAGCACAAGATATTCGGACGCTGTTTTCCGATAAAACCTCATACCCCAAAGTAACCGGCACCGCATCCCCATATAATATTTGAACCATTTGATCTTGTTTTTCCAACATGGAGGAATTGAAGACATCGGAGATTTGAATGAACATCGCTGCTGCCGCAAATGCAAGCCCCACTGATGAAGAGGCTAGCAAAATACCCCCGATTGCCCCTGCAGTACCGATGATGGCTATGGCTTTACCTAAAGTCGGATTGCCAAATGGAGATGTGGCATTTCCGAGAGAAGCTATCAAAACAGTCGCATCAAACCATCCTTTTGTGCCAAATATTGACAGACATGAAAGAATCGGAGAAATAATGCTATAACATGACAGCACTTGACTGGGTAACAACCCATCATATTGGGTATAATCTGGTGGCAGAGGGTCTTTATTGTAATTGGGATTCAAAAAAACCTCTGATTGAAATTTCTTTATATCTCCACCCGTGACGTCCCTATATGTTTTCTCCACCACAAAAGAATCACCAGATTCAGAGTACTTCAACTCATAATTTGCCTGTTGTGTTTCTATGGCCCGGACAACACCATCTTCATCAGAATGGACACGAATCATCTGGTCCGTTCCAATGTTTTTATTGAAAACCGTGGTTGTATAGGCAAATTTTGGATTGTCGGTATCCCGATTCCTTTGGACAGACATTACACTTCCGCTTACAGACGAATAGATGATACGATTATTTTCCCCGTCATCAAACTGATATAACATTTCTGCATTGTCAAATCGCGAATCCAATTCCCCAAGATTAATTATCTCGTTATTACCTACACTTAAACTTTTGTTGCTCCTTACAGAGCCGAGATACTCATCTTTCTCATTATAAAACTCAAATGTAAAACCACCTCTGATTATCTGTGGCATCAATGGAATATAATACTCACCGGCACCATCTATTGAAAGAGGAATGAAGGAAAAAGCACTGTCATAGTGGTGATAAGCATCTGGAATTCCACTATTAAAAAAAACATCGAGGGCGTTGCTTTGAATGAAAGTACCGTCGTTTGAATAAAACACAACTCTTTTCACATCATCTCGATATAGAGAGAACTTTAGCAAACTTGTTACATTGTAGAAGAACAACTGCCCCTCATTGGCTTCTACATGTGAGACGGCTATTTGTGAGGAAGAAAACCTACCATCACAAATAGGTATTTTATCCTCTGAAATTATTATTTGAAAAAAGTATTCAGGCTGGTTGTCAATGTCTATGCCTCCGTAAATAGCCGTGACCTCTGTATCATTAGGAGAGAGCAGAAGGTCAAGGGTAACACTCTCTCCGGTATCGGTTATAGTAATTGAGCGAATATCTTTGCTAACATTGCCGAAATATCTTATTACATCCCCTTGGGAGAACCCGCATTTTTGATTATTATCCCGGTATGTCTTTGTTCTAACAAAGGAAGCGGTAAAAGTCTTATGAATCAAAACGGGAGTAATTTCCTCCTGCTCACTAATATCCTGAACTATAACCTGCTGGCATGAAGCGAGCATTATCATTCCAGCAATCAATACCCAATTTACTACTCTACCACACATAATCCACTTCATTAAATTGTTGTAATCCTGTCGATTGTGTGTCTTGCGATGAAACAAGAATCTGGTTTTCCAGCACCAAATAAATACCTTCACAGGCAGGGGATTCATATTTTACCCTTGACCCCTTATTAAATTCTGGAAGATCGCTTCCAAGAGACGAAATAAAAGTTATCATAACCTTTACCGAATGTTCATTGCAGACCCGATTACAATGATGGAGGATATAAAGAAAGTGCAGGCCTATTTCGCTT
>CAJOPP010000391.1 GCA_905236365.1 uncultured Lachnospiraceae bacterium | reverse complement strand
GCGTAATGGTCGTCCACAGGGAGACCGCAGAGAGTTTAACGGTAATCGTTCACAGGGAGACCGCAATGGGCGCCCGCAGGGAGATCGAAGAGATCAAAATGGCAATCGTAATATTGGAGGAAGACCGAGTCAGGGTGCACCGAATGGTGGTCGCCGTGAGGGAAGAAGAGAGGAGAAACTTTCCATTCCGGCACCAATGGATCGTGCGTCTATGGACAGGGATCGTGCAGAGCGTTATAAAGATAAAAAAGAAAGAGATAAGAGCTCTTTATATGAAGATGGTGATAACAGAAAGAAAAATCGCAAAAAAGATGAACATTTTACGGTAAAGGGAACAAAGCCGGTGAAAAAACCAGTTCAAAAACCAAAACCAAAAGAACCGGAAGAGCCGGTTATTCGCACCATTGAATTGCCGGAAACATTAACAGTGCAGGAATTAGCAGACAAAGTGAAGACACCTGTTTCCCAACTGATTAAGAAGTTATTCCTTGCCGGCGAAATGGTAACAGTGAATACAGATCTTGATTTTGAAAAGGCAGCAGAGATTGCTCTGGAGTATAACTGTATCGCTGAAGAAGAAGTGAAAGTTGATGTCATTGAAGAGATGTTAAAGGAAGAGGAAGAAGACGAATCCTTGTTGAAGGAACGTCCACCGGTAGTCTGTGTTATGGGTCATGTTGATCATGGTAAGACTTCTTTGCTCGATGCAATTCGGGAGACATCTGTTACGCAGGGAGAAGCTGGTGGTATTACCCAGCATATTGGTGCGTATACTGTAGAGGCAAACGGACAGCAGATCACATTCTTAGATACTCCGGGACATGAGGCATTTACTGCTATGCGTATGCGTGGAGCACAGTCGACGGATATTGCCATTCTGGTAGTAGCTGCGGATGATGGTGTTATGCCACAGACAATCGAAGCAATCAATCATGCTAAGGCAGCAGGAATTGAGATTATCGTTGCAGTTAATAAGATTGATAAGGAAAGTGCAAATGTAGAACGGGTAAAACAGGAGTTAGTTGAGTATGAACTGATTGCAGAAGATTGGGGTGGATCAACTGTATTCTGTCCGGTCTCAGCTCATACCAAAGAGGGTATTGACAATCTGCTGGAGATGATTCTGTTGACGGCAGAAGTATTAGAGTTAAAGGCAAATCCGAATCGTAAGGCACGAGGGATTGTTATTGAGGCAGAATTGGATAAAGGTCGAGGACCGGTTGCTACGGTATTGGTACAGAAGGGAACATTAAAGGTTGGCGATACCATTGCAGTTGGAAGTGCATATGGAAGAGTACGTGCTATGGTGGATGATAAAGGTCGTAAGGTGACAGAAGCAGGTCCGTCAACACCGGTTGAAATCCTTGGCTTGAATGGTGTTCCGGCGGCAGGAGAAATCTTTGTTTCAACAAAGAATGAGAAAGAAGCACGTTCTATGGCAGAAACCTATATTGCTTATGGCAAAGAGAAACTTCTTGCAGAAACAAAAGCTAAGATGTCCCTTGATGATCTGTTCTCGCAGATTCAGGCTGGAAATGTGAAAGAATTGAATCTTGTTGTGAAAGCAGATGTTCAGGGTTCTGTAGAAGCGGTAAAACAGAGTCTTTTGAAGCTCTCCAATGAGGAAGTTGTGATTAAAGTCATTCATGCAGGTGTTGGTGCCATCAATGAGTCAGACGTTATTTTGGCTTCTGCTTCCAATGCAATTATTATCGGATTCAACGTTCGTCCGGATGCACAGGCGAAAGATGTAGCAGAACGCGAAAAAGTGGATTTAAGACTTTACAAGGTTATTTACAATGCGATTGAAGATATTGAAGCTGCCATGAAGGGTATGTTAGATCCAATCTATGAAGAGCAGGTAACCGGACATCTTGTAATCCGTCAGATTTTTAAAGCTTCCGGTGTTGGTACGATTGCAGGTTGCTTTGTATTAGATGGAGTTATCCGTAAGAAGTCCAGCGTTCGTATTACCAGAGAGGGTGAGCAGATTTATGAAGGGCCGATTGCATCCTTAAAGCGATTCAAGGATGATGTGAAAGAAGTAAAGAATGGCTTTGAGTGTGGTCTTGTAATCGAAAACTTCAACAATTTGCAGGAAGACGATCAGATTGAAGTATATGAAATGGTTGAAGTGCCAAGATAATTGGATGACATGCATTTGCAATTTGCAAAAGGCAGGAACACTTCACAAGAAAATAAAGAGGATTAGTTATGAAACGTACAAGTATAAAAAATACGCGTATTAACGGTGAGGTGCAAAAAGAGCTGTCTCGTATTATCAGCAGAGAAATTAAGGATCCAAGAATTCATGCCATGACCTCGGTCACTCAGGTCATGGTAACACCGGATCTGAAGGAGTGTAAAGCTTATATTTCTGTGTTGGGAGATGAGCAGGCACAGGCGGATACGTTAGAAGGATTAAAAAGTGCTTCCGGCTATATCAGAAGGGAGCTGGCAAGAAGTATTAATTTAAGAAATACCCCGGA
Organism: uncultured Lachnospiraceae bacterium; assembly: GCA_905236365.1. GTDB lineage: Bacteria > Bacillota > Clostridia > Lachnospirales > Lachnospiraceae > CAG-590. Next base: position 10,871 of record CAJOPP010000391.1, on the reverse strand, counting down.
AATTACATTTTATATTGATCAGTCTATTGAATATGCAATTAATATGTCTAAGAAGATTGATGATGTAATGAGCAAACAAAACAGTGATTCGGATGAATAAGGAGTAAAATGAACGATTTTATTAAAGAGATAGAACAGGCAGAGGATATAGTGATATTAGGACATACTCGCCCCGATGGCGATTGCGTAGGTTCTTGTCTTGGTGTTTATAATTATATTCTGGATAATTATCCGGAAAAACAAGTAGATATTTATTTAGATTCGTTTAAACGGGAATTTATGTTTTTACGCGGAGCAGATACTATTTTGCATGAGAAGATAGAAAAGACATACGCTCTTTGCATTTCTTTAGACAGTGGTGACTTGGAGCGGCATGGAGAGTTTGAAGTTTATTTCCATTCCGCAAAAAGAACGCTTTGTGTCGATCATCATATCAGTAATGCCGGTTTTGGCGATGTGTGCTTTTTAAAGACTGAATGCAGTGCTGCTGCAGAGGCACTTTTTACATTGTTTGAAGAGGACAAAATCGGAACGGAATGTGCTGAATGTCTGTATCTTGGAATTGTTCATGATACCGGAGTGTTTAAGTATAGCAATACAACAAGGCAGACAATGGAAATAGCAGGAAAGCTGATTGAAAAAGGTGCAAGAAGTTCTCTTGTTATAGATGGCACATTCTATAAGAAGACATTTCGGCAGAATAAGATGTTAGCAAAGGCATTAGATGCTGCATTTTTGATGTTGGATGGAAAAGTAATAATTTCCTGTCTTACAAAGGATGTTTTTGAGGAGAATGGAGCAACGAATTTGGATACAGATGGAGTTGTGGATGCACTTCGTATTACGGACGGAGTGGAGTGTGCACTTTGGATGTATGAATATCCGACAGAGGGAATTTTTAAATGTTCTCTTCGCTCCAATGAATTGGTGAATGTAAATTTGATCGCCGGTGCATTCGGTGGTGGCGGACATGTGCGTGCAGCCGGCTGCGAAATAGAAGGAGATAAGGACGCTATTATATTAAAAATAACGGATATGATACGAGAACAGTTGGAGTCTGAATAATACTGACAGATGGAATAATATTAGAATAGGAGTACGGATATGTATCATGGTGTGATAAATGTATATAAAGAACCGGGATTTACTTCTTTTGATGTGGTAGCAAAGCTTCGGGGAATTTTAGGACAAAAGAAAATTGGTCATACCGGTACATTAGATCCGGATGCAGAAGGAGTATTGGTCGTCTGTCTCGGGAAGGCAACCAAGCTCTGTGATATGTTGACGGATAAGGATAAAAGTTATGAAGCGACGCTTTTGTTAGGAAAGACAACGGATACGGAGGATTGTACCGGAACAGTATTGTCCGAACAGGAAGTAACGGTGTCGGAACAAGAGGTAGAGAAGGTGATTTTATCCTATGTAGGGGAATACGATCAGATTCCACCAATGTATTCTGCCATTAAGGTAAACGGAAAAAAACTTTACGAGCTTGCACGAAAGGGGATTGAAATAGAGAGAACACCTAGAAAAGTGATAATCCATAAAATTGATATTCTTCAAATCAAGCTTCCCTATGTGAAATTTCGGGTGTCCTGTGGTAAGGGAACTTATATTCGGAGTTTATGCAGAGATATTGGAGAAACTCTTGGCTGTGGCGGGATTATGGACAAATTGGTACGGGATAGTGTGAATGCTACTGAGACGGGAAAGGTATTTACTAAGGAAGATGCACTTACTTTGGATCAAATCGAGGAGCTTGCGAAGTCAGACCGGTTAAGGGACTATATCTTACCAATCGATGCGATGTTTCCCAATCTGGATAAAAGAATGGTATTGCCTGAAAGTGAAAAGAAATTATATAATGGCAATCTGCTAAATGAGAATGATTTTGCCAATCGAAGGTATCCGGACGAAATCCCATATCCAGACAAGAAAAAGATATCGGACGGTACAGAATGCCTTGTCTACGATGCAAAAGGAAGTTTTACTGCCATTTATCAATACCATGCATCCCTAAGGGCGTGGAAATCTCAAAAAATGTTTTTTTGATAAATATTATACAAAGAGGATACGTTATGATATATTTAAGTGGAGAAAAAGCAGAACAATTTCATACAGATAATACTGCAATTGCACTGGGAAAATTTGATGGCATTCATTTAGGACATCAAATGTTGATTGATGGTATTATAAAGGAGAAGCAAAAAGGTCGAAAGGCTTTGATTTTTACATTTGTTTTTTCACAGAGTGAAGGCGGATTCAAAAAACAAATCTATACTTCAGAAGAGAAAACATATTACTTTGCCAAAATGGGAATTGATATGCTGTTAGAATTTCCGTTTACAAAGGAATTTGCGGCAATGTCACCGGAAGATTTTGTATTACATTATCTTGTGAAACAATTAGGTGTACGTTCTGTTTATGTTGGCTCTGATTTTCATTTCGGAAAGGGAAGAAGTGGAAATATTGCATTGTTGAAAGCACTAGGTGAACAGTATCATTTTGAGGTATCGGTGTTTGACAAAAAGACATATGACGGTAAGGTCATCAGTTCAACTTATATTCGGGACATGATTGAAGCTCAATTCCGCATGGCAAATGCAATGCTTGGTAATCCTTATTTTGTGTATGGAACAGTTGTGCATGGGAATCATCTTGGACATACCATCGGTTTTCCGACGATAAACCAACTGATTCCAAAACAAAAATTGATTCCTGCATTTGGCGTATATGCCAGTCGGGTATTGATTGATGGAACATATTATAAGGGAATCAGTAATCTTGGGAAAAAACCAACAGTCAAAGGAAATCATCAGGTGGGATTGGAAACTTATATTCTGGATTTTCATGGAGATTTATATGATAAGGAACTCCAAACGGAACTGTTGTTTTTTATACGACCGGAAGAAAAGTTTGACGGTATCGATGCGTTGAAAGAGCAGATTCAGCTGGATATTCAATGTATGCTGGAAGAAAGTGATAGTTGGATAAAGGATTAGTATAATCAAAACGAATAGTCATCATGCTTTGCTTTTTTCCGGATTTACAGGATGTTTTATTGCCGATTAAGCAGGGACATTTGTAGTTATTATAGGAGAATCCGGTTGAGGAAAACAGCTTCGCATTCCAGTGTGCACGTGCTGATACAATTTACGTTGTTGCCATACCACACTCGGTGGCGTACGTCTGAACAGTATCGAACTGTTATTAAAACACATCTTGTCAAGAAAAAAGTATTGACAAGGTGTGTTTTATTTTGTATACTAGTCAAGGTTGATGTAAAGAAAAAATACTTTACAAGAGGTAGAGTACATGGAAAAAATCGTAAGGCAGGCTTTATTATATGATTTTTATGGTGAACTGCTGACAGAGCACCAAAAGTCAATATATTCTGATATTGTATTGAATGATTTGTCGTATTCGGAAGTTGCCAGAGCGGAGGGAATCAGCCGTCAGGGAGTTTTTGATCTGGTGAAGCGTTGTGATAAGATATTAGAAGAATATGAAAGCAAGCTTTTGCTGGTAGAGAAGTTTTTGGATACAAAGGAACGTGTTAGCCGGATTCATGAATTGGCTACGGAACTTAAGAAGATGACAGATCAGCAGATTGAATTACAGGAAAAGATCAATGAGATTGAGGCAATCTCCAAAGCGATTTATGAAAGTTATTGATTTAGAGCATATTGCATTAGAATGGGAGGCAGAATATGGCATTTGATAGTTTATCCGATAAACTGCAGAATGTATTTAAAAAGTTAAGAAGTAAAGGTTCTCTTACGGAGTCTGATGTAAAAGATGCAATGAAAGAGGTCAAACGGGCTTTATTAGAGGCAGATGTTAACTTCAAAGTGGTAAAACAGTTTATTAATTCTGTCAGCGAGCGGGCAGTTGGAGAAGATGTGTTAAAAGGTCTTAATCCCGGACAGATGGTAATCAAGATCGTAAAAGAAGAGATGGACAAATTAATGGGTTCTGAGACAACAGAGATTAAATTGCTTCCATCGAATGAAGTAACTGTGATTATGATGTGTGGTCTTCAGGGTGCAGGTAAAACAACGACTGTTGCAAAGCTTGCCGGCAAGTACAAGGAAAAAGGAAAGAAATGTCTCCTTGCTGCCTGTGATATTTATCGTCCGGCAGCAATTAAACAGTTAGAGATTAACGGTGAAAAACAGGGTATTCCTGTATTTACCATGGGTACACAGAACTCACCGGTGGATATTGCAAAAGCTGCCGTTGAGCATGCGGCAAAAAACGATATCCGAATTGTTTTCTTAGATACAGCTGGTCGACTTCATGTTGATGAGGCCATGATGGAGGAGTTAAAGAAGATCAAAGAAAATGTTGCAGTGACATATACAATTTTGACTGTAGATGCAATGACGGGTCAGGATGCGGTGAATGTAGCAACAAACTTTAATGATCAGATTGGAATTGACGGAGTAATCTTAACGAAGTTAGATGGCGACACCCGTGGTGGTGCAGCTCTTTCTATCAAAGCAGTAACTGGTAAGCCGATTTTTTATGTTGGTATGGGAGAGAAACTTTCTGATTTGGAACAGTTTCATCCAGATCGAATGGCAAGCCGTATTCTTGGAATGGGAGATGTGGAATCTCTGATTGAGAAGGCACAGAATGCCATTGATGAAGAAAAAGCCAAGGAAATGGAGCAAAAGATTAAGAAAGCATCTTTTGATTTCAATGACTTTTTAGATAGTATGGATCAGATGGAAAAAATGGGGAGTATGCAGGATATGCTATCCATGATTCCGGGTCTGGGATCACAGCTAAAGAATGTAGAGATTGATGAGAAACAGATCAATCGTCCCAAATCCATCATATTGTCCATGACAAAAGAGGAAAGAGCTAATCCGGAAATTATCAATCCAAGCCGCAAACGAAGAATTGCAGCTGGAGCCGGTGTGGATATCAGTGAAGTCAATCGTTTGATCAAACAGTTTGAGCAGATGAGAAAAATGATGAAGCAGATGTCTGGTATGATGGGTGGCAAGCGGAATAAACGTTTTCGTATGCCATTTGGATTTTAAGGTGTTAGGTACCAGTTTTGGTCTAGACATATAAGCATGCATCGTACGAAAATTGTACGAAAAATGAAAAGGAGGTGAAAAAGATGGCAGTAAAGATGAGATTAAAGAGAATGGGATATAAGAGACATCCTTTCTATAGAGTAGTAGTTGCAGATGCACGTTCTCCAAGAGATGGTAGATTTATCGAAGAAATCGGTACTTATGATCCTAATCAGGAACCAAGCGTAATCAAGATTGATGAGGAAGCAGCAAAGAAATGGTTAGCAAATGGTGCTCAGCCTACTGATACTGTAGCTAAGATTTTGAAGCAGGCAGGCATCGAGAAATAGGACTTGGGAGGTTATTCGTAGATGAAGGAATTAGTTGAAGTAATAGCAAAGTCCCTAGTTGATCACCCGGAAGAAGTTGAAGTGATTGAGACTTCAAAAGATGACGCCATTTATATTGAGCTTAAGGTTGCCCAGGATGATATGGGTAAGGTAATCGGTAAGCAGGGTAGAATTGCAAAATCTATCCGTACAGTTGTGAAAGCAGCTGCCTCTAAGGGTGATAAAAAGGTAATCGTGGATATCAAATAAAGTGTAACGGAATGGTTACAATTGAGATTTGGTTTCCATAATGAGGTATACCGGGTATATAGATATTTCTTCGCAGTAAGAAATATTTATATACTGGTTTTACTAGTTTATTTGTTGCAGATATTTTGTTTTTGCGTATGAATTTTGAAATTGAGAACAGAGGAATAAAAGAGTAATCTGATTCTTGGAAAGATTCAAAAAAGAATCGGTTTTGATAAACAAGCTGTCATTTGAGTGGCGGCTTATTTACTTTTGTGAGGCGGAAAATATGGTGTAGGTGGGAATCGCGGAAGCTTTTATTGAATGCAATTCTCATCATATTGGCTTGCTGGAACGTTCAGTCTGACTGAGTGGAAATGCATATTGTTTGTGCTGTTTGAAAAAGCAAGGCGTAAGTGTATACTTTGACACCAAAAACAAATATAAAGTTGCATTATTATCAGGAGGATGGAATGGAAGATTATTTTCAGATAGGTGTAATCACATCAACACATGGTATAAAAGGGGAAGTAAAGGTATTTCCGACAACAGATGATCATAACAGATTTAAGAAACTCAAAGACTGTTTTATTGAATTTAAGGGTGAACTGCTCCCGGTTAGGGCAGAGAGCTGTAAATTTTTTAAGAATATGGTTATTCTTAAGTTTGAAGATATAGATAATATCAATGATGTAGAAAAATACAAACAGTGTAAAATTTTGGTAGACAGAGAGCATGCAGTAGCTTTGGAGGAAGATGAATATTTTGTGGCTGACCTGTTGGGCTTGACAGTTGTAACAGAGGACGGTAGAGAACTCGGTATCATAGAAGATATTATTCCTACAGGTGCAAATGATGTCTATGTTGTAACAGATAAATCCCAAAAGGAATGGTTGATACCAGCAATCAAAGATTGTATTGTGAATATTGCATTGGAACAGAAGAAAATGACAGTACGTCTGTTGAAGGGAATGGAGGAATAAATGCATGCATTTTCATATTTTGACGTTATTTCCGGAAATGGTAATGGACGGGCTGAATACATCCATTACCGGACGGGCTGTTAAGAATGGATATATTACTATTGACGCTACAAATATACGGGATTTTGCGGAAAATAAACATGGTCATGTGGATGACTATCCGTATGGCGGTGGTGCAGGAATGGTGATGCAGCCGGGACCAGTCTACCGTGCATATGAATATGTGAGCAGGTCGATTGAAGAACGAAAAGAACAGGAAGCTGATAGAGACGATTTTGTGACGGAGGATTCTGACATAAAGAACGTTTCAGTAAAAGATATCTCTAATCATAATTCTTTGATACCTAAAAGAACTAGAGTGATTTACATGACACCGCAAGGAAAGGTATTTAATCAATCCATTGCTGAGGAACTTTCGAAAGAGGAGGATTTGATTCTTCTTTGTGGTCATTATGAAGGTATTGATGAACGTGTATTAGAAATGATTGTAACAGATCATATTTCTATTGGTGATTATGTTCTGACGGGTGGAGAATTACCGGCGATGGTCGTGATTGATACAATTTCCCGATTGGTTCCGGGAGTATTAAATAACAATATAAGTGCAGAATTTGAGACGTTTCATGACAATTTATTGGAATATCCACAATATACCAGACCTGAAGAGTTTATGGGTAAGAAGGTTCCTGAAGTGTTGTTAAGCGGACATCATAAGAATATTGAAGCATGGCGAAAAGAGCAATCTATAAAAAGAACACAGGAACGAAGACCGGATTTATTATCCGCTGAGATGAAAGACCATAGGTAGATGAACCTATTGCGGTTGAATTTATTTTCTGCAAAGGATAAAACCGGTGAATGATTATATATAGGGAGAATGAGATTGATAGAAATGACTCCGATACTTTATTAAGAGGAGGGATTGATATATGAATGAATGGACAGATGTTGACCAGAATATTAGAAATATAGCTGAACAATTATTTAGTTATAAGGAGAATAAGAAATTATTAGAGCTGGAGTTGAGTGAAGAAAAACTGCGAAAAGAGTATATTTCAAAACGAAAACATTTGTTGTGGGATGAAATAATTGTACGAATTGTTTTGATTATCGTTATAACATTATTTGGGGAAATGTTTATGATGTATAGTTATTATCCGTTTGGTCTTTTTCCAGCGATGTTGTGTCTTTTTGCAGATGCATATCTCTTTGTTCGAATAATAAAGAAGTTAGTTTTTATTTTTGTGAGCAGTGACATAGATTTTGCAAACCGGTTTGCAAAAAAATTTAATTTAGATACTATTCAGCAACAACAGGATGATTGTATAGGTAAAATTAGTCTGCTTGAGACCCAAATTCAAAAAACAGATGAAATGATTTGCAAATTGAAAGAAAAGGAAAAAAAGCTTAAGGCAGAAAAAGCTGAGAGAAAAAATAATTTTGAAAAAACAGAGAAACTTTCTGAAGAAGTGCCTTCTAAATATACATCAAAGTTTAGTTTGAAGGAAAAAACAGAAATATATGAGGATTATTCAGTTTTATATGAAGATTATAAAAAGGAAGAAGAGTACCTAAATCAAAATATCATTAAGTTAGAAGGAGAGCTAACGACATTAAATAAACAAATTGTGGATATTGATGAGTCTTTTGAAAATATCAAAAAAAATATTATTAATGCGCTTGTGATTTTTATTATTATGATATTGATTTCTAAGTTGTTATCAGGAATAGTTGGCGGTATCATTTCGCTAGTTTTTTTTACAGTTTGCCTGGTTACTTTACTCTATGGAGAAAAGCATTGGAAAAAACCAATTTTGATGTATTTGTTAGAACACGATAGTGCCCTGATAGCGGATTATGCTTTTTGCCATAATCTGTATCCACTCAAAAATAAGAGAACGGAATTGATAGAACAGATTGAAGAGGAGAAGAAAGAGCTTGAGAGTATCCGCAAGAAACGACTTGAATTGGATTTTGATTAAAAATAGTAGAAATTACTTGCATTTCTTCTTTTTATATGGTAAAGTGATTAAGTTGTGATTTTGTAATTGGATAAAATCGCATAAAAATTGGATGGTCCTCTGCAAGTTGATTTCATTCGTAAAAAAACCTTGCAAGAACGTCTTATATTCTAAGGAGGTTCATAATGAACGATATTATTAAAAACATCGAAGCTGCTCAGTTAAAGTCTGAGATTACTGACTTCAGAGTAGGCGATACCGTCAGAGTATCTGCAAAGGTAAAAGAGGGAAACAGAGAAAGAATTCAGGTTTTCGAAGGTACCGTAATTAAGCGTCAGGGTGGAAGCAACAGAGAGACCTTTACAGTTAGAAAGAATTCTAATGGTGTGGGTGTTGAGAAAACTTGGCCGTTACATTCTCCAATTGTAGAGAAGATTGAAGTTGTAAGACGTGGTAAAGTTAGACGTGCAAAATTATACTACTTACGTGATCGTGTAGGTAAAGCAGCAAGAGTAAAAGAATTAGTAAAATAATCTTTGAAGTATGAAGAGGCTGGAGTAAATTGTTTTACTCTGGCCTTTCGTATTGTTTTATTGTTATTTATATTGTGATTGTTCAAATCTTGTACACATAAATATGCTACAATAAGAAAATAATTTATTCAGATAGATGGGAAAGCTAATTGTTGATCGTCTATCCGGTCTCAATCCGTCTGCCTGGATGCTTGCGGAAATAAATTATAATATAATGAAAGGAAGAATATGAGTCGCCGAAGAAGATATCGAAGTAGTTATGACAGACAGGAATTTGATATAAAGGATTTTATGTCAGAAATTGGGAAATGGGCGATATCCATTTTAGTTGTTGTTATTTTGGCTTATAGTATCGTGACGTTCGGAATACAGTCTGTTACAATGATTGGTCAAAGTATGGAGTCGGTCTTGAGCAATCAGGATGTTGTGTTGCTCAGTAAATGTGCTTACACATTTCAAAGTCCAAAGCGTTATGATATCGTAGCCTTTAAATTAAAAGAAGAGACAGATGGATATTTTAATATTAAACGTATTATTGGTCTGCCGGGCGAGACGATTCTGATTAAAAACGGGCGTATTTTTATTAATGGAGAAGCTCTTACGGATTTACCTTTTGAAGAGTTGATCATGACGGAAGGAACAGCGTTAGAAGAGATTACCCTTGGAGATGGAGAGTATTTTGTGATCGGTGACAACTGTAATAACAGTGAGGATTCCCGGTTTGTTAACATCGGTAATATTTCTGCAAAAGAGATTCAGGGGAAAGTATTTTATCGAATTTCACCAAGAAGCGAATTTGGATCTGTGAAATAAAGGAGTAATATAATGAATATACAATGGTATCCTGGTCATATGACAAAGGCAAAGCGTATGATGCAGGAGGATATGAAGTTAATTGATATTGTAATTGAGTTGTTAGATGCAAGGGTACCGATCAGTAGTCGGAATCCGGATATTGATTCTTTGGCAAATAATAAGTTTCGTCTTGTGCTTTTAAATAAATGTGACTTGGCAGATGAGAAGATCAATGCAAAATGGGAAGCATATTTTAAAGAAAAAGGAATTATGGTAGTGACAGTCAATGCCAGGGATGGTCAGGGAATGAAGAGCATTACTGCCAAGATACAGGAAGCGTGTAAAGAGAAGATAGAACGGGATCGGAAGCGTGGTATTCTAAATCGTCCAATTCGTGCGATGATAGTTGGAATTCCCAATGTAGGAAAATCAACTTTTATCAATTCTTATGCCAAAAAGGCTTGTACCAAAGTTGGAAATAAACCGGGTGTAACGAAGGGAAAACAGTGGATTCGAATTAATAAGAATGTGGAACTTTTAGATACTCCGGGAATTTTGTGGCCTAAATTTGAGGATGATATGGTAGGCGAACATCTTGCATTTATCGGTTCCATCAACGATGAAATTTTACAAAAAGTAGAACTTTCCTGTAATCTGATTGCTTTTTTCAAAGAAAATTATCCCGGAATCTTAGCGGAGAGGTATCAGGTTGAGGAGAATCTGGAAGCAACTGAGATTCTTGCAGGAATCGCCAAAAACAGGGGATGCCTTTTGAAGGGAAATGAGTTAAACTATGAAAAAGCTGCAGGTATTTTGTTAGAAGAGTTCCGGAATGGAAAGCTTGGAAGAATATCCATCGAGCAGCCGTTATTAGAAATAAAGTAATTGTTCAGCCTTGCTGAATCAATGTCATTTACTTAAGCCGGACGTTGCCGGATATGTTATATGTTTTCCATTTCGGGCACGCTTTCGCTTAACTTTAAACGCAACG
>CAJOPP010000390.1 GCA_905236365.1 uncultured Lachnospiraceae bacterium | reverse complement strand
TCAGTATGTAATCTTAGGAGCAGGTTCTGATACATTTTCTTTCCGCTCTAAGAATGAAAATATTGAAATATTTGAGGTCGATCATCCATCCACACAGAGAAAGAAATTACAACGTGTGGATAGTAAAGGATGGAAGATTCCAAAAAATGTACATTATGTGTCGGTGGATTTTGAAACCGAGCATATAGGAGAGGCCTTGCTAAAGGCGGGATTTCAGAAGGGAAAAAAGACAATATTCAGCATAATGGGAGTAAGCTATTATTTATCTCTGCCGGTTTTTGCAGATATGTTGTTAGAGATTTCTGCCATTTCCGTCAAAGGTAATGTTGTTGTTTTTGACTATCCGCAAAAGCGTCAGAATGTGTCTGACAAGGTCAGAAGACTTCGGAATTTTACAGAAAATTTGGGAGAAAAAATGCAGGATGGGTATGACTACTACGAAATATGGAGAGTGTTAGATCTTTTAGGATTTAAGATTGATACTTTGCTCACACCGGAGAAAGTGCAGAAAAAATATTTTGAAAACGATACAGAGGTGGGAGCATTTGACAATGTTTGTCTTCTGTCAGCAAAGTATTTACATTGTGACATGGATTTGGAGACAGGAAGAGAAGAATTACAAAAATGTATATCAGAAATATCAAAGATAGAGGAGGCATATTTATGAGTAATTATAACAGTAAAAAAACACAGGTCATTCACGGAGGAATTTCAATCGATGAGAGAACAGGTGCGGTAAATATTCCGATTTATATTACATCGACCTTTAAGCAGGATGGACTTGGTAAACAAAGAGGATATGAATATTCAAGAACCGGTAATCCAACCAGAGAGGCATTGGAAAGCCTGATTGCGGAGTTGGATGGAGGAAAGGCAGGTTTTGCATTTGGTTCCGGAATGGCAGCAATCGATGCAGTGCTGCGACTGCTCCATACGGGAGACCGGGTATTGATCTCAAGTAATGTATATGGTGGAACCTTCCGGATTCTGGATAAGGTTTATCAGAATGTCGGAATCAATTATACAATTTTGGATAAGGATGAACCGGAGGATTTTGAAAAAGCGATTACTCCGGATGTAAAAGCTGTTCTTTTGGAGAGTCCGGCAAATCCGCTTTTAAATATTACCGATATCAGAAAGATTGCGGAAATCGCTCATCAACATGATCTTCTGGTTGTCGTTGACAATACTTTTATGACACCGTATCTGCAAAGACCGATTGAATTGGGAGCAGATATTGTAGTCTACAGTGCTACCAAGTATTTAAGCGGACATAGTGATGTAATTGGTGGTCTGGTTGTGGTAACAACGGATGAATTGGCAGAGAAAATTGCCTTTATTCAAAATTCTACAGGCGGAGTTCTGTCCCCGTTTGATTCCTTCTTATTGATGCGAGGAATCAAAACATTAAGCGTGCGTATGGACAGACATGTGGAAAATGCAGAAAAAGTGGCAGACTTCCTAAGTAATCATGATGGAGTAAAAGCAATCTATTATCCGGGACTTCCAGATAATAAGGGGTATGAAATCAATAAGAAACAGGCAAAAAATGGCGGTGGTATGATTTCCTTCGAGTTAAAAGAGGGATATGATATCGAGACATTTTATGAGAGCCTCAAGCTTGTGACGTTAGCAGAAAGCCTTGGCGGTGTTGAGTCATTAGTCTGCCATCCGGCCAGCATGACGCATGCTTCTATTCCAAAGGAAATTCGGGAAAGAGTGGGAATTACAGATAATCTGATTCGTCTGTCAGTGGGAATTGAGGATGTACAGGATATAATTGCAGATCTCGAACAGGCGATAAAAAAGGCAGAGCGACAGTAGAAGGTGAGGAGTGATGCATATGTCTTATTATAATTCCATGCAGGAGCTGATTGGGAATACCCCGATCGTTAAACTGAATCATGTTGGTATCAAGCCACATGTTAATCTGTTTGCAAAATTGGAACTGTATAATCCATCGGGGAGTGTAAAAGACAGAACCGGATTATATATGATCAGAGATGCGGAAGAAAAAGGAAAACTGAAACAGGGCGGCACAATCATCGAGGCTACTGCAGGGAACACAGGTCTTGGAGTTGCATTTGCAGCCTTGAACAGAGGATATCAGGTCATATTTGTGGTTCCTGAAAAATTCTCGGAAGAAAAAAAGCAGCTGATGCATGCGTTAGGTGCAAAAATCATCAATACGCCGAGAGAACAGGGCATGCTTGGTGCAGAAAAAAAAGCAAATGAACTTCTGGAGGAAATCCCGAATTCTGTGTCCCTTGGACAATTTCATAACATGAGCAATCCCCTGGCCCATTATGAAACTACCGGCAAGGAGATTTATGAGCAGATGGAAGGAAAGATTGATTATTTAGTAGCAGGAGCCGGAAGCGGGGGAACCTATTCTGGAATTCTGCGGTATTTGAAGGAAAAGAATCCGAATATAAAGGGAATTTTGGCAGATCCGGTGGGCTCTACTATGGGTGGTGGAGTCCATGCCGACTATGATATAGAAGGAATCGGAAATGATTTTATTGCAGATACCATGGATATGTCACTGGTGGATGAGGTAATTAAGGTGACAGATAAGGAAGCATTTTCATATGCGAGAGAGCTGGCTTCGAAGGAAGGTATTTTTGCAGGTTCTTCTTCGGGTGCTGCATTGGCAGCTTCTTTAAAATTGTCAGAAAAGCTTCAGGATGGAAATATTGTTACGGTATTTCCGGATCGGGGAGATCGGTATTTTAGTAAGGGACTGTATTCTTAATTGAAGATTGAGTGTAATTGTTCAGGTATACGGTTGTGCCTAAATAAAAAGAAGGTTCGCAGATTTTTGCGAACCTTCTTTTTTTTGTAGGTGCGCCGCCAGGCGGTACCATTCAAGACTCGCTCGCGAGTCTTGGCGCGGGATTTGCGTCAGCTATGCTGACATATTTCATATGCAAATCCCTGCGCATCCT
>CAJOPP010000389.1 GCA_905236365.1 uncultured Lachnospiraceae bacterium | reverse complement strand
TTTTAATCGGCTAAAAAATCCTTTTTCTTTTCCAGGCTTTTCTGCTTCTATTGGAACTTCTACGGAAGTTTCGTCCGAAACGATTGCTGGGGAGTCTTCAATACCTGATTCTGTTGGCTGTGCCTGTGTTCCATCAACTGCTTGCTCCTCTTTGTTCCTCTCATCCGGCAAATCTGCTGCATTCTCATTTTTATCAGAAATATTTGTATTTCCGTATACATCCTGCATAGATTCCTTTGAAATTTCGTGTTCAGACTTTTTTTCCTTAGTGTCGCCATCTGCTAATTCTTCTGTTTCTTGAACTTCTTGATTGTCTGTTTCTTCACTTATCTGCTCTATATTCTTTTTTTTCTTAAAAAAATCAAACATACTCTCACTCCTCCTATTTTATTTATTATCAATCGGGTAACCTTTAATCATCCAATTCATTTTCAATCAGATTGACAGATACTAGTGTTGATACTCCCTTCTCCTGCATTGTAATACCATAGAGCACATCCGCTGCTTCCATTGTACCTTTTCTATGGGTAATAACAATAAACTGTGTATCCTTTGTCAGCTTGTTCAGATACTTGGCATATCTGGTAACATTCGAATCATCCAATGCCGCCTCAATCTCATCTAGCAGACAGAATGGAGAAGGTTTGAGACTCTGAATTGCAAACAACAATGCAATCGCTGATAACGCTTTCTCTCCACCTGATAACTGCATCATATTCTGTAGTTTCTTTCCCGGTGGTTGTGCAATGATCCGGATACCAGCCTCCAAAATATCTTCGCTATCCACCAATTCCAAAGTTGCCTTACCACCGCCGAACAGTTCCTTGAATACTTTTTGGAACATGACCTGAATTTCCTGAAATTTTTCTTCAAACTGGGTACGCATGGCATTATCCAACTCAGCAATAATCTGCATCAGATTTGTTTCCGCCTTCACAATATCATCATGCTGCCCTTTCAAAAATTCGTATCGCTCCGATACCAGTTTGTAATCTTCAATGGCATTAACATTGACATCTCCCAAAGCTTTGATCTTAGACTTCACTGCTGTAACTTCTCTCTTTAAGCTGTCCAGATCATTCAGAGAGTCATCTTTTAACTCGGCAGCAGACTGATAGGTAAGCTCATACTCTTCCCACATGTACTTACTAAGGGCATCTGCCTGCTCATTGATTTTTTCCACTTGAGCAGATAAACGAAATGCCGATTTATCCAGTTTGGTAATTTCTTCATTTAGTTGCTCCCGTTTTGTGAAAAATTCTTTATGCTTTGCATTTAAGGCTTCTTTATCTGCAATATCTTTTTGCAAAGTCGCTTCCAGTTCTGCAATTTCCTTCTTATCTGCGTCAATCAGCACCTTAAACTGGTTAATTTTGGCAACCAGATCCTCAATTGCCCTGCCGGAATTACTCATTTGGGATCGGTATCCCTCTAATTCCTCTTTTAATTTTTTCTCCTCAGTACGGATACGTCTCAGATTCTCAATCAGGAAGTCATCCTGTTGTTTCATGGTATTAAATTCTAACATTAAAGCAGAAACATGATCATTTGACTGTTTCAGTTCCTCTTTCTTTTTAATCACCTGTTCTTCCAAACCGGAAATTCGTTCCTCTAATGCTTTCTTCGCTTCTTCCGCCTGTTTATGATTATCATACAGTTCGTTTTTATTATGATTGATTTCTTCAATCTGAGATTCCAGTTCTTTACTTTCTTTATTCACAGAAGCAAATGCACTGGCAGTTTCCGATAAATTTTTGGAAAGCTGCTCTATGCTCATGGTAACTGTATTTTTTTGCAGGTAAAGTTCCTGCAATTGCAGATTCATATCCTCTTTGCTTGTTTTCAATTCTTCCCGGACTGTACGGAGTTCATTCTCTTCCTTTGTTGCATTTTCAATTTCATTGTTGATCTCACTTAGTACTTTCGTCAACTCATCTAATTCCCTTTTTCGACCTAAAAGATTCGAAGAATTTTTGAAAGCACCACCGGTCATCGCTCCACCCGGAGTTAATAATTCTCCTTCCTTGGTTACAATACGCAGACTTTGGTGAAACTTTTTATTGACAGCAATTGCATTGTCAATGGTATCCACTACAAGAATCCTTCCCAGTAAATGATTGGTCACAGCACTGTATTTATCGTGTACCTTTACCAAATCCTTTGCAAGACCTATAACTCCGGGTTCTTTCAAGGCATCCTTATTACTAAATTCACTATACTTTCCACCAATCGTAGTAAGCGGTAAAAAAGTCGCCCGGCCGAAACGATTCTTCTTTAAAAACTGAATAAGTCGTTTAGCAGTATTCTCGTTATCTGTAACAATATTCTGAATGCTTCCGCCTAAAGCCGTCTCTACTGCAATCTCATATTCTTTGTTTACCTGAATAATATCAGCCACAACACCGATAATTCCCGGATTGTTATCCTTTTGTTCCATTACCCGCTTAATGGAATTGCCGTATCCATCATAGCGTTCTGTAATATTGCGAAGAGCTTCTAATTTGGATTTTGTACCGCTGTATTCGTTGTTTGCCTGAAACAATCGCTGTTTATTAGCATTTGTATCAATGGTATTCTGATCTAACTTCGCATCCACCTCTTCCAATTTAACAACGAGTTCTGCCACTTTATTTTCGATTTCCGATAAAGAATTGTTCTGTTTATCATACTCTTCTTTATCCTTCATCTCATCTGATTTGAACTGCAAAAAGCGTTGATTTAACTGCGTCTTGCGATAGCTGATATTCTCTAGCATCGCGTCATATCGCCCAACCTTTGCCTTTAGGTTCGCACCATCATTTAAATATTCAATAATATCAGCTTTGCTCTTCTCAATCTCTTCTTCTAATTGAGTGATTTCTTTTTCAACACCATCACTAACTGACTGTGCTTCTTCCACCACATCATCGGCACTGTCCATTTTCTCATCCAGAACTGCTTTCTTCTCCTGAAACTCACGCTTCTCCGCTTCCTGGACTGCTAATGCCTGATTGATACGGTCAATCTGTTCACTCATATGTACATCTGTCGTTTTTGCATTGGAAATCTGCTGATTTAATACATTGACCTCACCTTCATTGTGCTCATTTTTCAGTTTTAATTCATGGATCTTATTACGGTTCTCATCAATGGCAATATTGCACTGCTCCAAAACCGCCTCAATCCGTTCGTACTCATTCTTCGTCTGTTCGTATTCTGCTTTCAGACGGTCGCTGTCATCATTTACAATGTGAAGTTTTTCTTCATTTTCCCGAAGCAATCCATCGATTCGTTCATTTTCCAACAGGAAAACATTAACATCAAACCGCTTTAATTCCCCTTTATAGATCAAATATTTCTTAGCCACTTCGGATTGCTTTTCCAATGGTCCGACCTGCTTTTCCAACTCAGAAAGAATATCATTCACACGGCTTAAGTTTTCACGCTCGGCAGCCAGTGATTTTTCTGTCGCAGCTTTGTTTTTTTTGTATTTTACAATACCGGCTGCTTCATCAAACAGTTCCCTTCTTTCCTCTGGTTTACCGGACAGAATTCGTTCTACCTGTCCCTGTCCGATGATGGAATATCCCTCTTTACCAATACCGGTATCAAAGAACAATGCGTTGACATCTTTCAAACGGCTGACCGTGCCATTGATCAGATATTCACTTTCGCCGGATCGATATACACGTCTTGCAACTGTAACTTCCTCATAATCAATCGGCAGGGAATGATCACTGTTATCCAGGGTAATCGCTACATACGCTGACCCATGCGGTTTACGAATCTCGGTTCCGGCAAAAATGACATCCTCCATCTTAGCACCGCGAAGCTGCTTGGCACTCTGCTCACCCAATACCCATCGGACAGCATCGCCAACATTACTTTTGCCACTACCATTTGGTCCGACGATTCCGGTTATTCCTTTATTAAACTCAAAAACAATTCGATCGGCAAAGGATTTGAATCCATACACCTCAATACTCTTCAAATACATATATATTCTCCGGTTTCTTACTCAATCTATTTCTCTTTTGATGAATTCTCTGGTTTGCTCTAAAAACCATTCTTTATTTTCAAGAGTGCTTCATATGCAGCCATCTGCTCTGCATTTTTCTTTGAAGTCCCTTTTCCGGTGGCAAGACGCTTGCCATCTACCAAGACTTCCGTCACAAAACTCTTGTTATGATCCGGTCCTTTTTCTTCCAACAAATGATACGACACATTTCCTTTTCCGTCTTTTTGTACCATTTCCTGCAATGTTGTCTTAGCATCATAAAATAATGTCTTATGCTCAATATCCGTCAATAGAAAAGTATGCACATACTTCTTTGCTGATTCCATTCCGCCGTCTAAATAAATAGCACCTAAAACTGACTCAAATAAATCACATAAAATCGAACTTCTATTTCGGCCACCTGTTAATTCTTCTCCCTTTGAAAGGAGTACATGTTCTCCCAAATGTAGCATCTGGGACACACTGGATAAAGTAAATTCACATACGATCGATGCCCGCATTTTCGTTAGCTTTCCTTCCGGAAGATCTCTGTAATTTTCAAACAGGAACTCACTGGTGATCAACTCTAATACTGCGTCTCCAAGAAATTCTAATCGCTCGTAACTCTCCATTCCTTTGCGTTTCATCTCATTGATATAGGAACTATGGGAAAGTGCCTGTCTTAGCAGATTCTTATTCTTAAACTCATATTGAATATTCTGTTCTATTGTTTTCTCATCATAATTTAACATATTTTACTCCAACTATATCTAATATGTGAATGAAATCAATCATTACTTGTCATCTGTTGCAGGATTTCATTTTATGACAATAAGTATTCCTTTATTTTTCCATTAATATCCTGCTTCTTAAAGGTCTCGACCTGGAACAACGCATTCTTTACTTCTTTGTTGGTAGCATTACCGTGAATCTTTACCACAAGTCCGTTCAACCCAAGCAATGGTGCTCCACCATATTCAGTCGCATCAAAAGTCTTTAAGGTCTTCTTAAGCTGTGTTTTCACCAAAGCAGCACCTAATGTGGAAATTGGTGTTGCTGTCATGCCTTCTTTTATCTTCTGCATCAGACCGGAAGCAAGTCCTTCTGTCAGCTTTAACATCACATTTCCGACAAAAGCTTCCGTAACCACAACATCTGCCGCACCATTCGGAAAATCTCTCGCTTCAATACTTCCAATAAAATTGATATCTTTACATTCTTTTAATAACGGGAAAGTCTCTTTTACCAAAGTATTACCCTTTTCTTCTTCTGCACCGATATTTACAATTCCCACTCTTGGATTGGGAATTCCTGCAACATATTCCATATAGATGGAACCCATCTTTGCAAATTGGACAAGATTACTTGGTTTTGCATCCACATTGGCACCACAGTCAATCAATAACGTTACTCCGTTCATGGTCGGTAAGATTGGGGCAAGTGGTGCACGCTCGATTCCTTTCATCTTGCCAACGATCACCTGACCACCAACCAATACGGCACCGGAGTTTCCAGGTGACACAAATCCATCTGCTTTCCCTTCTTTGAGCATCTTAAGACCAATTACCATAGAAGACTCTTTTTTGGAACGAATTGCATTCACTGGTGTATCATGACAGGTAATCTCATCCGGTGCATGTACTATCTCAATCTGTTCTTTTGGATATTCCAGTTTTGCCAGTTCTCCTTTGATTTTATCTTCCGGACCTACAATATATACAAATAATTCACGTTTCTCTTTAACAGCATTAACGGCTCCAAGAACCATTTCTCCCGGTGAGTGATCACCACCCATTGCATCTAATACAACTCTGGTTACTTCTGACATTCTATGCCCTCCATTTCTCTGTACCATTTTTCAGGTAATGGCATGCTCCGTTTTGCAATGGCTGCCATATTATCGATTATATTCAGAATGCTTTGTAATAAAGCGTATTCGTTTTGCAGAATACAACTTACTACTATAACATAAAATTAATGCTTTGACAAATAATTATCCAAAAAAAAGATTGCAATCTAAAATAATACGATATATAATATGTCTGATTATGTCAAAATATAAAAAAAGGGAGTAAAGTTATGGGAAAGAAAGAATCAAACTCAGCAGGATGGCGCAGCAACAAATGGATACGTGCAGCAATTCCTGCACTACTGCTTCACTGCAGTATCGGTACTGTTTACTGTTGGTCAATTTTTAGTCAGGAGATTGCAGATTACATAGGTTTTTCCAAAAGTGCCACGGAATGGGCATTTAGTTTTGCAATCTTTTTCCTTGGTATGTCAGCCGCATTCCTTGGTAACATCGTAGAGAAGGATATACACAAATCTTCTTTAATTGCCACTATTTGTTTTGCATTAGGAATGGCCGGAACCGGTGCTTTCATTTATTATGGTGGAGCTCATCCAGGCAGCAAATTAGCATTGATCGGAATCTATATTAGTTACGGATTTATCATGGGTATTGGTTTGGGAACCGGTTACCTTTCTCCGGTAAAGACTTTGATGCTTTGGTTCCAGGATCGTAAGGGACTTGCTACCGGACTCGCTGTTGCAGGTTTTGGTGCAGCTAAAGCAATTGCTTCTCCAATCATGCAGAGCATGCTTGAAAATCTTGGTGAAGGTGGAATCTACAAAATGTTCTGGATTCTTGCCTGTGTATATTTTGTAATGATGTTTGTCGGACATCTTCTTCTCAAGAAACCGGATGGATGGCATGAACCTTCCAATGATGCCGACAAGCCATCTATTGTGTCTGTTCTTAAGACAAGACCAATTTCCAACTATATTGGTATCTGGTTAATGTTCTACATCAATATCACCTGTGGTCTTGCATTGATCTCACAGGAGAAGATGATTGTAAAATGTATCGGTCTTGCTGCTTCAGCAGGTATTATTTCTACTGTATCTGCTATCTTTAATGCTGGCGGACGTTTAGGATTTTCCGCATGGGCAGATACCATGAAAGACCGTAATACTATTTATAAATTAATCTTTATTTTATCAATTGTATTTACAGGACTTGTCATCGTAACACAGGGTATTAAGAATGGTGAGGGTAATGGACTTCTTGTAGTCCTTGTACTTGCATTGATTTTCCTTGTAAATGCCGGATATGGTGGTGGTTTCTCAAATGTGCCAACGCTTCTTTCTGACCATTATGGTATGGGAAGTATCAGTGCCATCCACGGAATTACCCTTTCTGCATGGGGATTTGCAGGACTTACCGGTAATCAGATTGCCACCTATATCGTAAACCATTCTGGTGAATGGGTAGAGCACGGTACTGATGCGGCCGGAAATGCAATCTTAGTCAATCCGGTAGGATATCAGAATGTATTGTTCTTCACAATTACATTATATGTTATCGCATTAATTCTTTGTTTGTTATTGGTTAAGCCAACGGATAAATCAGCAAAATAAGAGAGCTATCAAAATATCTTTATAAGAACAGTATAGAATGAAAAAGGCATAGATTACAAGGTTATATTGTAGTCTATGCCTTTTTTGAAAAAACTGGTTACTGTGCAGACGTACGCCACCGAGTGAACCAATGTCATGATGTCGGGGTGGCTGTTTACTGACTGACGAGTGAACTGTTACAAACTGCTGTGCTACACGTTCTCACAATTTCCAATCTTTAACATATCCTAATACAAATATCTTTTTTTTTGAAAGGACTGTTATGTTACAAAACCCGTATTTAAGAGCTACTCAGGAAAATAGAGGCACAACCCAGGAAAATCGTGACATAACCCAGGAAAATTATGATGCAACTCAGGGAAATCGTGATAAAGGTTATCTGCAGATCAATGTAGTATCTGATAAAAATCAGATTCCTGTAAAAAATGCCCGGATTCAAATAGCTTCCACCGGAAATCCCAATGAACCCATAGAAGAAATTGAAACCGACGAAGATGGAAAAACAAAAAATATTGAACTGGATGCACCACCATTGGAATATTCCCTGTCACCTTCTGATAACCAGCCTTATAGCGAGTATAATCTCAAAATATCCGCTGATAATTATAAGGACACGATCATTTCCGGTGTCCAGATTCTGTCAGGGGAAATCGGACTTCAAAACATCAGCTTATCTCCCAGCGTAACCGATCAGCCATCCTACAATCCAACAGTGATCGGTGGTCACACACTTTGGGAATATTATCCACCAAAAATCGCTGAATCGGAAATCAAACCAATCTCAGAAACCGGTGAAATCGTTCTAAGCAAAGTGGTGGTTCCTGAATATATTATCGTACACGACGGCACCCCATCTGATACCACAGCAGCTAATTATTATGTGCGCTACAGGGACTACATAAAAAATGTTGCATCCTGTGAGATCTATGCTACCTGGCCAGAATCCAGCATCATAGCCAATATACTTGCAATCATTTCCTTTACACTGAACCGCGTCTATACCGAATGGTACCGAAGCAAAGGGTACAACTTTACCATAACCAGTTCTACTGCTTTTGACCATAAATGGATTTATCAGAAAACAATATACGAAAACATTTCCCAGATTGTAGACCGCATCTTTGCAAACTATCTGTCCAGACCAAATGTCAGCCAGCCAATTCTAACCCAGTATTGCGACGGGAAACGTGTAACCTGTCCAAACTGGCTCAGTCAATGGGGTTCTAAATATCTCGGTGATCAGGGATATTCTGCGATTGAGATTCTCCGTTATTACTATGGAGATGATATGTATATTAACGAAGCAGAACAGATTGCCGGCATTCCCTCCTCCTGGCCCGGCTATGACCTGTCAGTTGGTGCTACCGGTGAAAAAGTACGCATGCTGCAATCCCAATTGAACCGTATCGCCATGAATTATCAATCCATTCCCAGAATTGCAGTTGATGGTATTTTCGGAGATAATACAAAGGCTGCTGTACAACGTTTTCAGTCTATTTTTAATCTGCCTGCAAACGGAATTGTTGATTATCCGACCTGGTATAAGATTTCCCAGATCTATGTAGGCGTGAGCCGAATTGCAGAATTAACGTAGATTCAAAGTAACTGTTCAGATAGCATCTCGCATCAACTGCGAGATGCTATCTGAAAATGAAAAAAGAAACACCTAATTTTCTTGAACATTTTTGAAAACTGTAGTAAAGTAGAAAAATATAATACAACATATAAATGTTCGAGATTAGGAGAAAAATCATGAATATAGTAAAAAAAACATATTGCAGATTGCTTCAGTTGGGATTTAAGATGGCAATCCCTCTTTTGCCGTACCGTGAACCGGAAATACTGGATAGCATGGAGCAAATTCCTAAGACGTTAAAGAAGCATCAGAAAAATAAAATATTAATCGTGACAGATTACGGAATTACCAAAGTAGGCTTAGGCGAGAAACTGAAAAACATATTAGATGAAGCTGGAATTGCTTACGCCTATTTTGACGAAACCGTTGCAAATCCCACCATTGAAAATGTGGAAAAAGCAAGAGCACTATATATCGATGCAGAATGTAATGCATTGATTGCCTTAGGTGGCGGTTCCGCTATGGATTGTGCCAAGGCAGTGGGAGCCAGAATAGCAAGACCAAAGTTGTCTATTCAAAAGATGAGAGGTATTTTTAAGGTCAGAAAAAAAATTCCTTTGTTGATTGCCATTCCAACTACAGCAGGAACAGGAAGTGAAACCACAGTTGCAGCTGTGATAACAGATGAAAATACACATTACAAATTCCCGATTAATGATTTCTCCTTAATCCCCAGATATGCAGTGCTTGATCCGACCATTACTTATAGTTTGCCAAAACACCTGACATCCACCACCGGAATGGATGCACTGACCCACGCAGTGGAGGCTTATATTGGGAGAAGTACAACCCCTACTACCAGAAAGAAAGCTGAAAATGCGGTAAAACTGATTAAGGAAAACCTGAAGTATGCCTATGATAACGGCTATGATGAAAAAGCCAGAAGAAATATGTTGAAAGCTTCCTTTGATGCCGGTATTGCATTTACAGTATCTTATGTGGGATATGTTCATGGAATAGCACATTCCTTAGGTGGACAATATGGCATTCCTCACGGATTGGCCAATGCAGTGCTGCTTCCGTATGTTCTGGAAGATTGTCAAAGTGTCTGCCAGAAAAAACTTGCAAAACTGGCACATATTGCGGAGATTGCAGATCCAGCAGATGAAGACGAACTTGCATCAACCAAATTTATTGCCTGGATTAGAGATATGAATTCATCCATGAATATTCCTACGAAACTGGACGGTATCCATGAGGAGGATATCCCGCAAATGGCAAAAATGGCAGATAAAGAAAGTAATCCTCTTTATCCGGTTCCGGTATTGATGAATGCAAAAGAATTAGAAAAATTTTATAGGATGGTAATGTAAAAATGGGCATCTATATTCATTTTCAGCAAAAAGCTTTGCTGAAAATGAATGTTTACACAAACTTTTGGATACTCCCCCCGGACGCAACCTTTAAATCTGCCTGTTTTTGGCAGGTCTAATTGACATGCCAAAAAAAATCCTGTCCCTCATCTGTCATGCCGATGATTTTTCCTGTCATCTCCCCACCCAAACTACTTACCGATGCGCATGGAAAAATAAAAAGGATTCCCACAACCAACAAAACGCCCCCTTATTATTTCAAAAACTATCATAGCAAAATCCTCCTTTTCCTTTATTTTGTCAATGCGTTAAAAAACAACGCCACATCTTTCACTTCGCGTTCCGACAGGTCTTCATCAGCCGCTATGGAATTTGTAAGACAGCTTGTCGCCTCCTCCTCGTACATATCAAATATATATACTACATTACCGTCCTGATCGAGCGCCAGACCAAAAATATAACCGGCTACAAATGGCTCCATTGCATATAAATTGTACTTAAGTATAACCTCTGAGCTATCATCACTATTTGAAAGTGCCCAATCCGCTTCACAGGAAACGTACTGACTATTACTTTCATTCAATACCAAATTCAAATCTGTCCAATGAATACGACCGTCAGGAACATC
>CAJOPP010000388.1 GCA_905236365.1 uncultured Lachnospiraceae bacterium | reverse complement strand
TGAGTCTTCGCATCACGTATAAGACTTCTTATAGCCGGACTTCCAAGCATTACCTCAAATGCCGCAACTCGACCCCTGTCATCCTCTGCCGGAACCAGTGCCTGAGAAATAACACCTTCCAATATCATCGCAAGCTGAACACGCGTCTGTTGCTGTTGATGTGTTGGAAATACGTCAATAATACGGTCAATCGTATTGGCAGCACCTATGGTATGTAATGTGGAGAACACCAGATGCCCGGTCTCAGCTGCCGTAATTGCTGTTGAGATAGTCTCCAGATCGCGCATCTCTCCCAACAGAATAATATCCGGATCCTCACGGAGTGCCGCACGAAGTGCATTACCATAGCTTAATGTATCCATACCAACTTCTCTCTGATTTACAACAGACTTCTTATGATGATGTACATACTCAATCGGGTCCTCCAACGTAATAATGTGATCTGTCAGATTTTCATTCGCTTTGTTGATTATAGAAGCAAGCGTGGTAGACTTACCGGAACCCGTTGGTCCCGTTACAAGAACAAGACCTCTTTTCTTTTTATAAAGTTCCACAACTTCTCTCGGAATTCCCAACTGATCCGGTCTCGGTATCACAGTTTCAACACGCCGGTACGCAGCTGCCATATTTCCACGATCCATAAATACATTCACACGGAAACGTCCTGTCTCGTCGGAATCATAAGAGAAATCGACTTCTCCTCTCTCCTTCAAAATCTGTTTATGTCTTTCATTCATTGTTGCTCCTATCATCTCCGCAGCATCCATCGGTTCCAACGGAGGGCATTCCACTTCGATCAGTTTACCATGAATTCGAAGCTTTGGCGGTATTCCCACCGCTATATGAACATCAGAAGCCTTCTGTTCTACCGAAAATGTCAGTAATTCCTTAATATCAATCATATCATTTCTCCTTTCAAATCATTCAAATACCCCACTATGAGCAGCAGGGTATTGATTTTATTAACATCACTTTAACAGCAACACTCTCATCAGCAAAACCATATTAGTATTCATCACCAGCTTCATATACTATCTTCTTCATCTCTGAAATTGATGTAATTCCATTCAATACATGCTTTGAGCAACTAAGTTTCAGTGTCATCATGCCTTCTGAAAGAGCCTGCTTCTCAATCTCATTTGCCGGCGCATTTCGTGCAATAACCTGCTGTAATCCCTTTGAGACCGGCATCATCTCATATACACCGATTCGTCCTGAATAACCAGTATCATTACACAACGCACATCCATTTGGTTCATAGATTGCCACTTCTTCATCTTCCGGAACACCGAGCAGACGTTTTTCATGATCTTCTGCATATCTTGCCTGCTTGCAAACACACAGGCGGCGAACCAGTCTCTGTGCAATAACACCCACCAAAGCATCACCAGCCGTATAAGGTTCAATTCCCATATCAATCAAACGCGTTACCGTAGATGCTGCTGAATTTGTATGCAGTGTCGATACCACCAAGTGTCCTGTGATAGCCGCTTTTACCGCAATACTCGCAGTCTCTGCGTCTCGAATTTCTCCAATCATGATGATATCCGGATCCTGACGCAGAATCGAACGTAGTGCCGCTGCAAAGGTCATATCTGCTTTTTCATTCACCTGACACTGATTGATTCCATCAATATTAGCCTCCACCGGATCCTCTACCGTAACAATGTTCACTCCTTCTGTATTCAATTCACTTAAAGAAGTGTACAGTGTTGTTGATTTACCAGAACCCGTCGGTCCTGTTACCAGAATGATTCCATGCGGATTACTCAAAATTCCATCAAACACCTTCAATTCTTCTTCATTGAATCCAAGTGCAGATTTCGGCTTGGTAAGTCCTTCTTTGGAAGTAAGACGCATAACCGTCTTCTCACCATACACTGTCGGGAGCATAGACACACGGATATCAAACTCTTTACGATCTACCATAATAGAGATACGACCATCCTGCGGCTTTCTCTTTTCTGAAATGTCCATACCGCCCATAATCTTCAAACGGGCACATATTCCGGAAAGTAACGAATAATCATAAGACATAACTTGTTTCAAAACACCATCAATCCGGTACCGAACACGTACAGAGCTCTCTAATGGTTCAATATGAATATCGGATGCTCTCTGCCGTACGCCTCCCTCTAAGATCTGCTTGACAAGTAATACGATTGGTGAGTTCTCAACATCCGCATTGTACTCATCCTCTTCCGCTTCGGACAGCATATCCTGTTCCCGTTCTTTTCGATAGGCTTCAGCCGCCTCCATAGCCTGATGATTGCCATAGTACTTGGCAATGGTCTCGTCCACATCTTCTTCCATTGCAAGAAGTGTCTCAATCTGAGAACCTGTAATAATCGACAAGTCATCAATTGCAAGAATATCCATCGGATCTGACATTGCAACACGAAGTACATTGGGATTGAGTTCATCATATCCAAGCGGCACAACTTTGTATTTCAGAACCATCTCTTCCGGAATCAGTTTTAATATGTCATCGTCCAGTTTGACACCCTTAAGTTCAATGTATTCTACTCCCAACTGTTGTGTCAAGGTGGCAATCAACAACTCCTGGCTGATAAAACCGCTTTCCAAAAGGGTCTTACCTAATTTCTGTTTCTTCTCTTTTTGAAGTTCCAACGCCTGTTGCAGTTCCTCTTCCGTAATCGCACCTGCCGCAACAAGCAGATCTCCCATTCTAATCTTCTTTCTTCCTACACCAATCCGCATATGCATAACCTCTCATATATCATGAATCCTATATATTATTTTTTGTATTTTGCCTTAGCACTGACTCCCTTTTCTTTCAGAAGTGATTTGTAGCCGCTGTACTTACTTGAAGGAACCTTAATCTTCACTTTTGAATAAATTCCCTTGAAGGCTTTGTCTCCAACATTGTTCTTTGTCAGCTTCGTCGTTTTCACTGTGATATTTTTTAACTTTTTGCATCCATAAAAAGCCTGTTTGCCAATCTTATTTACCTTAGACGGAATCGTAACCTTACTAAGTTTTGTACATTTATAAAACGCTTTTGTTCCAATATTGCTCACGTTCTTGCCAATTGTCACTGTTTTCAGATTCGAGCATCCCATAAAGGCATTCTTGCCGATTGTCTTGATATTACTGCCTATTACGATATTCTTCAGTTGCTTATTATTCTTAAATGCATTATCTGCAATTGCAGTTACCGTATATGTTGTTCCCGAAATCGTTACCTTGTTCGGCACCACAACATCGGTCAACAAATCTTTCGACGCCCGATACTCAAGGGTACGTTCCTGACTGCCGGAATCTGAATTATCAACATAAATCGCATTATTATCTGCAATAGGAACTTC
>CAJOPP010000387.1 GCA_905236365.1 uncultured Lachnospiraceae bacterium | reverse complement strand
TCTCTGCTGCAGTCACACCTCCCGGTATTGAAAACACCGTAACGGTATTGGAATACCCATTTTCGGCATATAAATGTAATCCTGCCCGTTCTAATGCTACTCTGGTTCTTGCTGCAATCTCTTCATGCCGTTTCAAAAAATCAGAATCTGCTTTTATATTCTCCAAAGCCTGTCTTAAACCATATATATCACTGATCGGCATTGTATATGGAAACCATTTTGTCTCATAATAGTTTTGAAACGTCAAAAGATTCGCATAAAAAGATGCAATCTTTGTTTTTCGATTCATCATTGCCTGCTTGGCATCCTCACTGATTGTAACAAGTGTAAGACCAACAGGACAAGAAATCGCTTTTTGGGACCCTCCACAGAGAATATCAATCTGAAAAGCATCCACATCCACTGCATTTCCAAACATGCCTGACACAGAATCTACCACCGTCAGGATGCCATACTCTTTTAGCAATGGGCAAATAGCTCCAATGTTATTCAGCATTCCGCTTGGTGTATCACAATGAACTACTGTAGCATATTTAAAATCTGAATCCTTCTCTAAAAAAATCCGCAATGCTTCTACATCTATCTCCCGCTTATAATCCGTTGTATATAAAACCGGTTCTCCACCATATAAACTGACAAAATCAGCAAACCCTTTTCCAAACACACCATTATCCAGAACAAGAACTCTGTTCCCCCGCTCTGTCAATGATGCAACTGCCGCCTCTAATCCTAAGATTCCTTCTCCGCTCAGGATCAGACTTTCATTGTTTGTATGAAGCAATTCACTATATAATACACAGGTTTCTTTATAAAAATCATAAAAATCAGGATCAAGATCCGGATTTCCAGTCTCAGTGCTTCTTGCTTTTCTTACATTCTCCGCAACCATAGTCGGTCCCGGTGTCATCATCTTATACATTATATTTATCCTTTCTTCTTAATCTTAAAAAGCTGATAACATTATTTAAAACCAATGTATCTATTCAGCAGGGTTGAACAGTTTCGAACCAATTACTACTGCTCTAAGAAACGAAGCCCTTTCTCAAGCGGAGTGACAATGATGAGTACAATCACTCCTGCCACGACAACCTGTATCACATCTCCGGGAATGGATTTTACAGCAGCTGCCATTCCATTTCCCATTATGAAACTTTCAAAGGTAAAATATCCGGCTATTTTAATCACCAGAGTTGCGACAATCGCAAGTATCTTATAGAACATATTTTTTCTATTTTTACAAATTGCACCTACTACATATCCGATTAACCCGTTCGTTATGATTGTACATGGTGCCCACACTGCCCATCCACTTAATAAGTCAAATAATCCCATACCAAGTCCTCCTGCCAAAGCTCCTGTCCGCTTGCCATAAACCATGGCCGCAATCAAAAGAGGGACATTTCCCAAGTGAATCAAGCCACCTGCACCGCCAAAACTTGGAACCTGAATATTAACCAGTGCTGTGAATACTAAAGTAAGTGCTACAAACATTGCGTCCAATGCAATCTGCTTTGTCTTTGAATTTGCAGAAACGCTTTTCTTTTCTACTACTTTTTCCATAAATTTTTTCCTCTTTTCCCTTTTCGTATTTGATTTTTATGTATCATACTACCCATATGGCACTTTTGAAACATCCAGATTATCACTTTTTAACAGTGCCAGTTTTATTAACTTAAATACGATCCGGGTGCCCAAAAATGTACTTCATAAATTATACCGGCATCAGGCACATTGGAATGCGAAGCCGGGTCCGATGCGTAACAGTAAAGCCGAAGACCGAACTGTTACCCGAAACACACACAAATTTAATATCTTACTTGCATTTTTACTCTGAATATACTATATTGAGTTTTATTAGTAACCATCAATCAAACTATCCAGACTGGTTATTCGGGAAATGCTGTACAAGCATTGAATAAGCTTCCGACTATGGAAGCCAGAACATGAGAATATTCCGGAGGAAATAATTATGAAAAAACAAACATCCATCGCAATTGTAAATGATATTTCCGGTTTTGGTCGCTGTTCTATTACAGTGGCTCTTCCCATTTTATCTGCCATGAAAATACAGTGTGGGATATTACCAACAGCCATTTTATCCAACCATACCGAATATCCCGATTATTCATTCCTGGATTTTACTCCCCATATGAACGAATATCTGGATAAATGGAAAACGTTGTCCTTTTCATTTGACGGTATCTACACCGGGTTTCTAGGATCAGGAAGACAACTTTCCATCATTTCTTCCATGATGGAACAATTTTCTTTTCCAAAGCGAATTGTGGATCCGGTTATGGGAGATCATGGTATCATTTATGATTCCTATACGAAAGAAATGTGTCAGACCATGAAGCAACTGGTATCCCGTTCCACGCTCACAACTCCCAACCTGACAGAGTTATGCATTCTGACAGACACACCCTATCGGGATGATTTTTCGGAACAGGACATCTTTCAAATGTGTGTAAGTTTAGAGAACCGTGGTGCAAAACAGATTGTTGTCACCGGAATCGAGCAGCAGGACCAGATTGGCAATGCCATCTATGAACATGGCAATTTTGAGATTCTTTACACCGAAAAGGTGCTCCCGCTTCGCCCGGGAACAGGGGATGTATTTGCCTCTATTCTGGTGGGTGATAGTTTACATAATGTTAATTTAAAAGAATCCGTAAAAAAAGCAGGCGACTTTATCCGCACCTGCCTGATTACTTCTGCTAATATGAAGATACCAGTCAATGATGGCGTATGTTTTGAGGAACATTTAGAAAATCTGATTCCCAGTGCATTCGATATCAAATAGTTACACTATTTGATATCGAATGTATCAGAACATAGTAAATGAATAATCTGACACATTCACATGTTGTCCATATCCTCCATCAACATTTGCCACACTACCTCATTCTTCTTTCTGGTATCACTCACTTTTCTTCCTTGCAACAATCTCATCCCTATGGTCATAATAATAATCTGCATAGGTTTGGGAAATCAATTTCCCTTTTACCAGATTTTCCAATGTAACCATAAATTCCCGATCCGGTATTTCAGCAAAACACATTTCTTTGAGCGTTTTCTCCACTTCATTTTTATATTCTGTAATGCTATAGACACGATCCTGATATAAAATATGTGCAGAATAGATTCGTTTGAAGAAACCATTTAACTTATCCGATTGCGTTATCTTATTCTGTGGCATAAAGTTTAAATATAACAAATCTAATACCTGTGACGC
>CAJOPP010000386.1 GCA_905236365.1 uncultured Lachnospiraceae bacterium | reverse complement strand
CACTGCAGAATCCTGGGCAGCATATGAGGCAGCATTGACAGCAGCAAAACAGGCAGCAGAAAAAGAGGATGCAACGCTTGAAGAGGTAAGAAAAGCGGCAGATTCACTGGCTACAGCAAAGAATGCATTAGTATCGTCTGCTTCTTCGACCGAAGAGAAAGAGACACCGGCAGATCCGCAGAAAGAACTAGAGACGGCGAGAAATGAATTGGCCGAGGCAATAGAAAAGGCATCTGCACTTAGGAAGGAGGATTATACAGAAGAGACATGGGCAATCTTTGAATATGCATTAGAAGCATCAAAGGCTGTTGTTGCAAAAGAAGATGCGACCCTTCTGGAAATGAAGAATTCAAAACAATCATTGGAAGTGTCGGAGAGTGTATTGGAAATAGCTTCTGTCGTACCAGGTGATGCTACTGTACCAAGTGATGCTACAGTGCCGGGCGATGTGATAACACCAGTTATAACTCCGGATAATATGGTTGAAACGCCATCTGTAAAACTGAATGCAACAACCATTCCATTACAGAAAGGAAAATCAACAAATGCTCTTGTGATTGTTCAGACCGTTCCAAGCAATGATACTGTCGTAGGATGGAAATCTTCCAATACGAAGATTGTTACGGTGAGTGCAAAGGGTAAGATCAAGGCAAAGAAGGTTGGCTCCGCATATGTCACTGTAACAATGGCAAGTGGTGCAACTGCAAAATGTAAGGTTAAAGTTCAGAAAAAGAAAGTAACTACGAAATCATTGAAGGCTGCTTCTAAGAAAGTAAGTATCAAGGTAAAAGGAAAAGTTCAGTTGAAGGTGGAGAGAAATCCGATTACTGCAACAGAGAAGATTAAATGGACTTCTTCAAATAAAAAGGTAGTAACTGTTACCGGCAAAGGCAAAGTTACTGGCAAGAAGAAAGGAAAAGCAACCGTTACCGCAACAACAACGAACGGAAAGAAAATCAAGTTTACTGTAACTGTAAAATAATACATGATTTTCTAAAAGAAAATGAAAATCCCGTAAGGCTTTTAAGCCTTGCGGGATTTTTGTGGTGGTGCTTTACTGCAAACTATTATTGCTAAAAATAAAAAACCCAGATATACTATAAAAAAATATTATGAAGCGATATTGCATTATGTGAGAAAGTATTGACGAATATAATTTATGAAGCATACTTAGACACCCAAACCAAGTATGAATCCGAAGTTGGAAAATAGGAAAGGAAAATAACATGATTCATTGTAAATGCAGTCAAAGAAGTGTGATATGGAAATTTGGTGTGGTGATGCTATTCATGTTCTTTGCAAAGAAGGATACAGTAGCGGCAGCAGAATTACCGGGGAAAAACATGAACGATGATTTAATTGTTGCTTTGGATCCGGGTCATGGCGGTGAGGAAAATGGGGCATACTATTATGGCACTAAGGAAAAAGATATCAATTTAAAACTTGCAAACATGGTGAAGAAAGAGTTAGAACAATATGACGGAATTACGGTGGTATTGACGAGAGAGGAAGATGAGACCGTTAGTTTATCAGAACGTGCGAAACGGGCAAAGCAGAAAGGTGCGGATATTCTGGTCAGCCTTCATTTTAATGCCAGTGTGTCTGGAAAATCGCAAGGGGCTTCGGTCTATATCAGTACTGGCGAAAAGTACGTAGAACCGTTGAGGAAAATGGCGGACTATTTGTTGGGAGAATTTGAAGCTTTGGGACTTGAAAATGCAGGAACATTTGCCAGAGTGACACAGATGGGGGGCAGAAGAGCTGATGGCAGTTTTGATGATTATTATGGAGTATTGCGACATTCTTATAATAATGGGATACCTTCCATGATAGTTGAACATTGCTATATGGATTCGGAGGCAGACAAGGAATTGCTTCATTCAGCAGACGGTTTGCAAAAACTTGCTATAGCAGATGCTAATGGAATTGCGGTGTACTATGGACTGACTAAGAAGGATGGAATCGGACCGACACCAAAACATGCAAAGATTTTTGGTGAAACTACAAAGGGGATTCGGAAGCATTACTTTGATTCTCCTAAATTGAAGGGAATTCATTTGCTGGAATACGCCGGAATCACACCGGGAATTGCAACTTATGAGGTAGAAGTGGAGGACGGTCTGGGAATCAATTCTTTATATTTGGTTTATAAGAATGAACAGGGGAATTCGGAAACGATTTCCTTTGAATTGGCAGAAAGTCTCAAGACAGGGACACATCAGTTATCGGCATATATTCCGGAATTTCTTTTGCTGGGAAATTATACATTATCTTACATTGGAGCCTATAACGAGGCAGGTTATGATGCAGGATATAATTATTCCGGAGGATTGTTAGTGGGTTATGGAAAATGTGACTGGTTGAATTCATTTCCGTATAGTGGAGAGGCAGATTTTGTGATTAGAGAAGAAGGAAGTATCGCAACAGCACATGCAAGACTGATGGATTATGAGATACAGATTGGACTTAGAAATAAGCAAAATCGGAATAGTATGAGAATCTATCCGAACTGAGCTTTTATTTCTGATGGCGACGAGCAATGCATGAATGCTATAAACTAAGAACCAGCCAAGCCATACCCGTAGCTTTCTACGGGGGATTTGACTTGACGAGATGGTTTTGTACGATAAGCATCGATTTTCAATCTGAGCACGGAGCAGTGGTTATTTGATAAAAGAAAATGGCAATATCGATCAGAAATCGATATTGCTATCTATTGTGTGTTTATTCATCATAGCTGATGTTATATTCTTCTGAGATTGTTTTCTCATAAATGCTGAATATGCTGTCGAAGATACCGGCAAGTCCTACGAATTCACAGCCGTATCGATAACTGTTATTTTCCAGCTGTTCTCTTCGGAGAACCTTGACAACAGTAAGAACTTTTTGATTCATGCTTCCTAAAACAATAGTGGCATTAAAATAATAGCCTTCCGGAATAAAAGCGGAAGAGGTAAATCCGATTCCGGCTTTGGTAATATCAAATACTTCAATCTCGGCATTCAAATCTTTGATGACATCGTTATCCTGTTTAAAGACCTCGGAAATCTCCAAACCCAGACGAACGGGCAACCGCTTATAACGTCTTTTTTCCTCCATAATGATCCCTCCGATATAAATAATAGTTAACTGTTCAGGTAGCATTTCGCATTTACTGCGAGATGCGTACGAAAATGAATATTATACGATACGACAGGCATACTGGAATGTGCGTGAGCACCATGCCTGTCGCGTATCTATGAAGCATAGCTGAATAGATACAAATAATATAAAAATATTGTAGCATAAAAAAATAAAAATAACAAATAAAATCCGTGATTCCGTTGACAGTTTTCAAAAAAAAGGATAACATGTTATGTAGTAGTAACTTGCAGGCAGGTATTTTTTACGGCCATAAGCACGAAGTGTGCGTGCTGTTACCTTATATCATGAAAGGAGTTTGCTACGGAGATTCATTAAGGAAGAAGATGCCATATTCTTAATGTGGATAAGAGAATCTATATGTATAGTAGCAGGAAAAGTATGAAAGACAAATATGTAAGCCCATTATCAGAAAGATATGCAAGTAAGGAAATGCAGTACATTTTTTCACCGGATATGAAGTTCAAGACATGGAGAAAATTGTGGATTGCATTAGCAGAGACAGAGTATGAGTTGGGATTGTCAGAGAATGGGAAACCGGTGATTACCTTAGAGCAGATCGAGGAGCTTAAGGCATTTCAGAATGATATCAACTATGATGTTGCCAAAAAGAGAGAAAAATTAGTCCGCCATGATGTTATGAGTCATGTATATGCATATGGTAAGCAGTGTCCGGAAGCAGCCGGCATTATTCATCTGGGAGCTACAAGCTGTTATGTTGGTGATAATACAGATGTCATCATTATGACCGAGGCAATGAAACTGGTTCGTAAGAAGTTATTGAATGTGATCAATGAACTTTCAAAGTTTGCAATGGAATACAAGGATCTTCCAACGCTGGCGTTTACGCATTTTCAACCTGCACAGCCTACAACGGTTGGTAAGAGAGCAACTCTATGGTTAGAGGAGTTAATGTTGGATTTATCAGATCTCGAATATATGATCAGTCAGCAGAAGTTACTTGGTTCCAAGGGGACAACGGGAACCCAGGCAAGTTTTCTGGAATTGTTCAATGGTGATCATGAGACGATTCGCAAGATTGATGGCATGATTGCAGAGAAGATGGGATTCAAGGAGTGCTATCCGGTATCCGGACAGACCTATTCCCGCAAAGTGGATTCCAGAATTCTGAATGTATTAAGCGGTATTGCCCAGAGCGCACATAAGTTCTCGAATGATATCCGTTTGTTGCAGCATCTGAAAGAGATTGAAGAACCGTTTGAGAAGAATCAGATTGGTTCCTCTGCAATGGCATATAAGAGAAATCCAATGCGTTCCGAAAGAATTGCTTCCCTTGCAAACTACGTTATGGTAGATGCATTGAATCCGGCTATTACATCAGCGACTCAGTGGTTTGAGAGAACATTGGATGATTCTGCAAATAAGAGAATCTCAATTCCGGAAGCCTTTTTGGCGGTTGACGGTATTTTAGATCTGTATCTGAATGTTGTGGACGGATTGGTTGTTTATGATAAGGTGATTTACCAGAGATTTATGAAGGAGATTCCGTTTATGGCAACTGAGAATATTATGATGGATGCTGTAAAACGTGGTGGTAACCGTCAGGAGTTACACGAGAAGATTCGTGAACATTCCATGGCAGCGGGAGCTGTTGTCAAGCAGGAAGGAAAAGAGAACGACTTAGTTGATCGTATCGCAAATGATCCTGCATTTGGAATGACAAAAGAAATGATTGAGGAGATTCTGGAGCCAAAGAACTTTGTGGGACGTGCACCACAGCAGACAGAGGAATTTATTACAGAAGTTGTGCAACCTGTATTAGATGCAAATCGTGATTTGCTGGGGATGACTGCGGAGATTAATGTATAAATACTGATATAACAGGAAGGGCTGTTCGTAATTTACGGACAGCCTTTTTGAGTTTTTAGTTTATTATTTTTTGAGATTTTTTAAAATTTTGAAAAAAAAACTAGGGAAAAAGGAGGTTTTGTGTTATAATGTTGCATGGAGATCGAGATTTAAAGAACAGAAAGGGTGATTGCGTGAACAACCACAAGGAAAGAATTAATAATTTTTCCCAAATTACAGATGATATAAAGGGATTATCTGAATTATGTCTTGAGAATCTTCGGATTGATACAGATCTTTTTACAAAGTACGAAGTAAAGAGAGGTCTTAGAGATATCAATGGTAAAGGCGTTTTGGCTGGTCTTACGGATGTTTCCAAAATTCAATCGTATATTGTGGATGACAATGATATGATTCCATGCGAAGGTAAGTTATATTACCAAGGTGTGGATGTGGAAGATATCGTAGACGGATTTATTAAGGAGAAGCGCTTTGGATATGAAGAGACCGTATACCTTCTTTTATTTGGTGAACTTCCGAATCAGGATGAACTTAATAAGATTACCAATATATTATCCAATTACAGAATGTCTTTACCAACCCATTTTGTAAGGGATATTATTCTGAAAGCTCCGAGTAAGGATATGATGAATACGTTACAGAGAAGTGTACTTACTTTATATGCCTATGATGAGAAAGCGGATGACACATCGATACCGAATGTGTTGAGACAATGTCTGCAATTGATCTCGGTTGTACCGTTACTATCAGTTTATGGGTATCAGGCATATAGTCATTATCATGATGGTAACAGTTTATATATACATACGCCGCAGGAGGATTTATCCACTGCTGAGAATCTTTTGTATCTTTTAAGACCGGATAGCAAATATACCGAATTAGAAGCACGTATATTGGATCTTGCTTTGGTATTACATGCTGAACATGGCGGTGGTAATAACTCTACCTTTACGACCCATGTGGTTACATCCTCCGGAACAGACACTTATTCATCTATGGCTGCATCATTAGGCTCTCTAAAGGGTCCGAAGCATGGTGGTGCGAATATCAAGGTGACCAGGATGTTTGCAGATATGAAGAAGCAGGTGAAGGATTGGAACGATGAGGAAGAAATCAAGAGCTATTTGAAGAAGTTATTGCATAAAGAAGCATTCGACAAAGCAGGTCTCATATATGGTATGGGGCATGCCGTGTATTCTATTTCTGATCCAAGAGCCAAGGTATTTAAAGGTTTTGTTGAGAAGCTTTCTATTGAAAAAGGTATGACGAAGGAATACCAGTTATATTCGAATGTAGAGCGACTTGCACCAGAGGTTATTGCAGAAGAACGAAAGATTTACAAAGGTGTCAGTGCCAATGTAGACTTTTATTCCGGTTTTGTGTATGAGATGTTAGGGCTGCCGGCAGAATTATATACACCGTTATTTGCAGTGGCAAGAATGGCTGGTTGGAGTGCACATCGTATTGAAGAACTGATCAATCAGGGTAAGATTATCCGTCCTGCATATAAGGCAGTTAAGTCAAATCGTGAATATATACCAATCAGTGAGCGATAAGAAAAATTAAGATTCTTTCTCAATTTTCAGCTATGAAACGTTTCGAATGACCAGATTATACACTTCAAACAGAAAAATACTAACATTTGAGGAAGAACCGAAATTAAAAAGCAAAATTTTTTATAGGTACTGTTTTTTTGACCAAAATTATAGTAAGATTATGATTTAGTACACCGGGAATGTTTGGTGTACTAATCTTTTATCTAAATATATAAGCATAACAGAAAGGGATGAGAAAATGAATAGTAAGGTAATGAATCAGTTAAGTTATGGTTTGTTTGTGCTGACGGCAAAGGACGGTGACAAGGACAACGGTTGTATTATCAATACGGCATTTCAGGTCACAACGTCACCGAATCGTATTGCAATTGCAGTGAATAAAGAGAATTACACACATGACATGATTATCAAGACAAAGGAATTCAATGTATCCATTCTGGATGAAAGTGCAACCTTTGATACATTTCAGCATTTTGGATTTCAGAGTGGAAGAGATACGGACAAATTTGTGGAGATTTCGTTTGTGAGAGCGGAGAATGGAATTGCCTATATTACGAAAGAGAGTAATGGATATATTTCCGGTAAAGTTGCAGAAACGGTGGATCTTGGAACCCATACATTATTTATTGCAGATGTGACAGGTGGAGAGATCCTATCAGAAGAAGCTTCTGTTACGTATGCTTATTATCATGCTAACATCAAACCATCTGCGAAGCCGGCAGAGAAAAAAGGTTATATATGTACGATTTGTGGATATATATATGAGGGAGATACTTTGCCGGCAGATTTTGTTTGTCCGATTTGTAAGCATCCCGCAGAGGATTTTAAACCACTATAAAATAGAAATCAGGTGATAGGAATGGTTCACAACCGGGAAACAAAAATCTTAAAAGGATTGTTTTTCATTGTATCATTTTATTTAGTTGTTGAACATTTTAGTGCAGTGAAAAATATGCTTGTTACCTGTTATGATGCCATCGCATCGTTGGTTTACGGTATTGTGATCGCCTTTGTTGTGAATTTGCTAGTTGTAAAATTAGAGAAATACATGACAAAGGGGATTTTTGAAAATCAGATTATAAAGAGAACGATATCAATGGTAGCTGCATTTCTGATTTTGGCTGGAGCAGTTACCATTGTATGTTTTAGTGTGATACCGGGAATTAGAGACAGTGTGAGGCAGATAGCAGGAAAAGCTCCACAGGCGGTTGAGACGATTACGATTTTTTTAGAGAAGAATTTTGGCGTTTCAGAGGATATCATAGAAAGCGTTAAGAAGATTAGAATAGACGAAGAACTGGTAAACAGTATGTTTGGACTGATGAAAAATCAATCCTTTGTGGATGCGGTAAAAGCCAGTGGAAATATGGTTGGAAATTTCTTTTCTGCTTTTGCAAAACTGTTTATTGGGCTATTCTTTTCGTTTTACATTCTGGCTAAGAAAGAATCAATTAGTGCTTTTATGCATAAGCTGATTGAAGTCTATCTTCCAAAGCACATTGGAAAGGGACTCGAAGATTTTGGAAAAATCGTGTATGATACTTATGCCAGTTTTATATCCGGGCAATGTGTGGATTCCATTATTTTAGGGATTCTGGTCATGCTTGTGATGGGAATACTAAGGCTTCCATATCCGGTGTTGATTGGAGTAATCATCAGTGTAACGAATCTCATTCCGGTGGCGGGAGCATTGTTTGGTGGTTCAATCGGCGTTGTGTTATTGATCATGGAGTCTCCGGTGAAGGCGTTGACCTTTTTAATTTTGTTTTTAATCTTACAACAAATTGATAATCGACTGATTTATCCGCATATAGTGGGAAATGCAATTGGCATTCCATCTATTCTGATTTTTGCAGCAATTATTATTGGTGGAAAAATCGGCGGAGTTCTGGGTATGTTTTTGGGGATTCCTTTTACGGCAGTGCTATATACGATGCTTGTTATGGATATGGAGAAGAGAAGACAGGGAAAATCAGATAGTGAACAATCATGAAAAGTATATGGTGCGATACAGGGAGTAGATGCAAATTCATGCATACCATGTTACTCCGCTGCAAGAGAAAGATTCATAATTAACATTTCATAAGTCAGATGGCGGTCTGGGCAGAATGGCCATAGAATGACACTTTCTTTTCGTGACAGATTGCGGCTTCGAATATCCTGAATGGCCTGAAAAGCACCTTCAATCGCATCTGTTTCTCCATGCCGTGATTGCTCTAAACCAAGGAAAACAGCGGTCTTTGCACTGGAAAGCAGGGCGTCATGAAATCGGGGAATAAATGTGTTATTTTCTTCTTTTAAACGATGGTAGAATGCAGAAGCAGTCCAATTCGATTCCTTAAAAAGCTGACCCTTCAGATTCACTTCAAATACATGAAAAATATAGGAGAACATAGCCTGTAACTGGCTATGGACTCCAAAACACCAGATATAATCATAAGCGGCAGGTGCAAGCGGAATTGTCACCTGTCTGTTTTTTTGAAATTTAGCGTCTACAAAAGAAAGTGCAAAGTCTTCAAAGCGTTCCGGTGTGATCATTTGACTTTCTTCCCGGAGAAAAAACTGGAGTTCTTCGCAAAATTCCTGATAATCATAATCTGTCAGACCGTTCAGGCTGTCAGACAGACATTCTACGACAGGAGAATCTTCCAAGTGATAGGTAGCAAGGGCCGCCTGCATGGAATCGGTCTGGTAGTCAATCAGTGTTATTTTGGAAAAATGGGAAGAGAGTCGTTCCAAATCCAGATCATTGCAGGCACCGGCACCGAGAATCGCAAGGGTTGGCAGGAAATCGTTCTGACCCATTCCGGAGGAAAAAGAGAGGGGAAGCGATACCGTATCGGTCCGTGAAATCAGATAATCAGTTAAAGTAGTTCGATATTGTTTCCAATCCTCGTAGGCATTTGGAAGTGTAAAGTGGGATTTGATTTCTTCGTATAGACTCATTTGTACTCTCCTTAGCTGGTTGTGATATCCTACCTGAACGTTACAGTTCACTCGGTGGCGTACGTCTGAACAGTAACACCTGAACAGTTACCATTATATCATAATTTGCTAAAAAAGCTATAAATCAGGAATAGAAGAATCAGAAATGTGTTTCTTTTTAATGGAAATTGGGTTAAAAATGTGATAAAATGAGCAAAGGTGTTGATTTCGTGCTTGCACGAAAAATCAATACTTTTGCGAATGCCCGCATGGAGCCGACAGGCGACAT
>CAJOPP010000385.1 GCA_905236365.1 uncultured Lachnospiraceae bacterium | reverse complement strand
ATTATTTTGACCCGTGGTCGTTGAATCATTGCCGGAAGATGCCGGCTTGTCTGACCCCGTAGTCGTCGGATCATTTTGGCCGGTGGCCGGTTGATCATTACCTGGCATTGTCTGACCGTTTGACCCGGTAGACGTCGGATCATTTGAATCCCCTTCCGGAGAATTGGCGGAAGGGATTGTCTCAATTTTCGTTTCACCACAGGTAGGACATCTGTATGTAATATATTGCTCACCGTTCGAACCGGCAATAGTTGGAGTCACAGACCGCACCCAGATATGATCGGTTTCCGGAATTGTTTCACCGGATGCCAGTAATTGATTACACACTTCACAGTAAGTATCGCCGGTATATCCGGTATTCTTGCAGGTTGCAGCTACAGCATTCCGAGTGATCGGAGTATGACCGGTGACAGCTATGCTTTGTTGAGAAACCAGTATCTTTTGACAGACCGAACAGTACTTTCCTTCGGTAAGACCGGTTTCCTCACAAGTTGCGGCTACTGCCGGTTTTATTGCCTCCGTATGAGTTGACACCAATTGAATGGTACGGACTAACTCGTCATAAGCTTTTTGGAATTGTTCCTTCTCATCTTCGTAGTTTCTGTTAGAGCCCAATAAATTATTGGCATTGTTCAATGCCGCTGAGAACTCCTGCCAGTGTTCATTTTCACAAAAATCATGATTGTTTTTGTGGTTCTGCACGTTATCCACAACAGAGCGGAATTCATTCTCTGTCGCATATACCGGATTGCCATATACTTCCAGATCCTGTATACGGACAGTTTGACCGGAACCTGCATTCAAAATATGAATTCTTACATACCGAGCCTTAATTTTTTCCGCAAATTGAGAGTAAACAATATCTTTTTCGTTATGATAGAGTGTTTCAGCTGTGTTCCAATTGACACCGTCTGCACTGTATTCAAATGCATAATTCTGGACGTTCTGAGAACTATCATAATAACCGGTTGCAGCATTTTTCAAAACATATCTTGAAACGTTGCATAATGTACCCAGGTCGACCTGATACCATTTGTCGTCAGACGCAGTATCTGACCACCCTGTAGAAATAGAACCGTCAACAGCATTTGAAACAGATGAATTCCAATCCGTATCGGATGCGGATGCTTTATGCTGTAATGCTACATTATAAGGAACATTATGGTATTCATTAGCTAACATGAAAAAATGATCGGCACGAACAAATTCGAATTTACCGGGATACCGTTCGTTCAATCTGTCAGCAACATCATTCATATCTTTTACGGTTGTTACCCAGGTAACAAATTGTGCAAACTGAAATTCCGGTTTTGAACCGTCGTAGTTTTCCGCTATGCCGGCCAACGCATCATACATCCGGTCCTCACA
The DNA here is from genome assembly GCA_905236365.1 of uncultured Lachnospiraceae bacterium. Taxonomy (GTDB): domain Bacteria; phylum Bacillota; class Clostridia; order Lachnospirales; family Lachnospiraceae; genus CAG-590. Next base: position 2,388 of record CAJOPP010000385.1, on the reverse strand, counting down.
GTCTTCATCACTGCAATATCCCCATGGGAAACCAAGACCCATAAGAGGTATATCATTTTGGTAGGTGAGTTGTCCCCAACCAGGGTAGTACAGATAATCAGAGCCGTTAAACATGGAGTCCGGATTGCCTGCATCCCGATCGTTGAAACCATTATTATTGATGGTTGCACCAAGCAGCGAATGAATCCTGCCGGTATACTCTTTGTAACAGTCTTCCGAAATACGATCCCACATTGTGATAATATTCAGACCTGTTTTTTCGAACAGTTTGTCAGTTGATGCGATGTTTTTCTCAAAAAACTGTTGTGAGGTACGCCATCTGGTGGTTTTTGTATAACCGAGTCCGGACGGACCGCAGATCAACATATCCTTACCGGCAGTTTTCTGGTAATAATTTAACATCTGTGGTGCACAGTAGTACAGTGCCGGAGAAACCGTCCATGAAATAGGATATTTTTGTCGTTCCGGAGCTCCCCAACGGACACGCATGGCATGTTCATTGTATGCTGCATTGTCACCGTCGGAAATGGCAAATGCAACATAAATTTTATTCTGAAGTTCAGGCTTTGCCGGAACAGCCGGAATATCGAATTCTTTTTTTCCTGCCATATAAACCGTCATGTTCTCGAACCAGTCAGATGGAACAGAAGCACAGCCCTTCTTTGTGGCATAGCAGATACCGGAATCTTCATTCGGCCACCAGCCAAGGTTGAAAGTCACTCCCGGGGTGGCGAGATTGTAGAATTTATCCAATACCTCCCTGTCTTCGTCATTATCAGGTTCCAGCCAGAGAACAGCAGATTTGGTCGCTACAGCCAGGTCTCTGTTATATGGGAAATGGGCATCCGGATTCAGACCCATTATCAGACGTTTATTTAACAAACCGGTAGCATAATAATTTTCATATAAATAATTATACGCAGAACGGTCGTCATAGATAGAGGAAATCTCATTAAGATCCACTTTGACATCGAGACCACATTTATCGTGAATCTCCCTCGCAAGATCCCGATCCACAGCAATATAGTTCATAGCTCCGGCAATCGAAGTCGCAACATTTCTGGTTGCTGCCAGATCCGTGTAAACTACCATACCATTAATATCGGAACGATATTTGTTAATCAAATAAATATAATCAGAAGTTTTCCGATAATTATTTTCTCCGACCAGCTCATTTGGCCAGATATCCTGACCTTCTTCGCGGCTTTCCTGAATCAGAATCCGTGGACGTGTCCGGTTCACAATTCCCTGCAATGTGACCATGGCATATTTGACAGGGACTGCATAAGGATCCTGATCGGTGTTCTGACTTTTTTCAATGGAATCATTGGCTACAAAAGCGTCAATCGGATTATCCCGGGTTGCTGTGATCGGTGCAAAAGTCGGAAGTTCATCATCCGCATTCCAGACAATCCCTCCCCCGTAATCAAATTCAAAGACAGATTGCTCTGACTCAGCGTGGACAGAACATGGAATCATACCCGTTGAAAAGGAGCTGAGTGCAAGACTGAGCCCCAATGAAACAGATAACATTTTAGAAAGTAATGTCTTTTTCATAAATGCCTCCTTTATAATATTTCTTCATTTCCAGCCATATCGATGATACGTGCTGTTGCATCTTCAAGGGTAAAAATCATCATCTTATGCCCACTCTCTTCACTGTATGCTTTTCTGAGATGCGGAAGATTCTCAAATACCTTTTCCCGTACCTTTTCATTGTCTTCAAACACGGCCCTTCCGGTATAACGAAGCCATTTACTGTCCTTTGGCGTAAAGGCGGCAATCTCCACCAGCGGATTATCTGTCATTTGACGGTAAACTGCCTTAAAATCCCCAACAGTGAAATACTCTTTTCCGTCCATCTCGATATGTGCACCGAGCGGTCTTACCTTGGCCTGTCTGCCTTCCTCTGTTGCAAGAAAAAATACTCCTGCCTCATCTAAAAAGTCGTGAATTCTACTCATTTATATAATCCTCCTTATCCAAATCGATGGTACAGATATTACCGAATCATTGTGCCGTGCAGAGCTTATAGTAATAACCCTTCTTCGCCATAAGTTCCTCATGGGTTCCGCATTCCTGTATTCCACCATTGTCAATAAACATAATTTTATCACAGTTCCGGATGGTTGACAATCTGTGTGCAATAATAAAGGATGTTCTCCCCTGCAGCATGGCATTCAGGCCTTGCTGCAAGGCTTTTTCGGTCTGTACGTCTATACTGGAGGTCGCCTCATCCAGGATCAGAATAGCCGGATCTGAAAGAAGTGTTCTGGCAAAGGAGATGAGCTGTTTCTGTCCCTGACTTAAGGTACTTCCCCGCTCCCTTACCGCTGTATTGTAACCATCCGTCATATTCGATATAAACTCATGTGCACAAACTGTTTT
>CAJOPP010000384.1 GCA_905236365.1 uncultured Lachnospiraceae bacterium | reverse complement strand
TGACATGGCTGCATATCATCATGAGAGATGGGACGGAAAGGGCTATCCCGAAGGTCTGAAAGAAGAAGAGATACCTTTGTCGGCACGCATTATGGCTGTTGCGGATGTTTTTGATGCACTTACTTCAAAGCGCGTGTACAAGCCTGCCTTCACAAAGGAAAAAGCTCTCGAAATGATTCTGGAAGGCAAAGGGACTCAGTTTGATCCCAAATGTGTAGAGGTCTTTCTGGAAGCTGTTCCCGATATTGATGCTGTTCTGAAAAAGTACAGAACTACAGAGTGATGATTCGGGAGATGGCGTGACAAAAGAGATGATTAGAGGACGGCTATATTGAATCAAAGTTTTACGGAATCTGTATTTGTGAAAAGAGTTACGCATCCATAAGTAATAACACCCGAAAAGGGCTTACGGTAATATGCCGTGGCTTTTTCGGGTGTTTTTTGCATATGAAATGAGATATGTGTTTTTTGTTTTGACACCCAACTCAAAGTTTGTTACAATTGGCTCTGATTGCACAAGCATGTTCATTGACTCTTAAAATTCTAACTTTTATAATCGCAGTTAAGGTTTGGGTGTTTATGAAGTATCCTTTTGACATCGAAATCAATTAAGCAGATTATAAGAATTTTTTTGACATTTACCGAAGAGTGAAAAAGAACAGAGAAAGAATAAGAGAAGGAGAAATGGAATTAATGAGTATTCTTAAGTTCAGAAAAGCAAAGAAGACATTCGCAAAATGTTTAGCATTGGTATTGACTACAACATCTCTTTCAGCCGGTGGTACACTGCTTCCGCAGACTGCGATTGTTGCACAGGCTGCAGCTCAGTGGGACAGTGGGACAATCTATGTTGGAGGAGAACAGGTGGAATATAACGGCGCCATCTATGAGGCACAGTGGTGGACGCAGGGCGATACGCCGGGTAACAATAATGTATGGAAATTAATATCCCAAAGCACGGGAGGCAGTGATGGAGATAACGCAACTGTTGCTGAAGGGAATGAAAGTGGTGCACCGGAAGGAATCCCTGCAACAGAGACACTGAATCCCAAAGTTGGCACGAATATACAGGGAGTGACCCTGCCTGCAACTTACTATAACAAAAAGGTAGTAGGATATTTTCCGAACTATGCACTGGATTCAGATGCACATGAGCATTTTAGTATTGCCGATCTGCAGTGGGATAAGCTTACACATGTTCAGTATGCATTTGCGGTTGTCAATAAAGAGACATGTAAGATTGAAGCCGGTGATATCAAGAATGATATTGAGAACAAATTTGAAGACAGGCAGTTTTTTCATAAAGGAAAAGAGATTAAAATAGATGAGAGTCTGGATTATTATGGTCAGTTTAACCTGATGCATACATTGAAGAAGATGTATCCGGATGTAACTGTATTGATTTCTACCGGTGGATGGGGGGCTTCGGAAGGGCTTTGGTATGCTACACAGAATGAAAGTACCATGCGTACTTTTTGTGATTCTGCAGTTGAGTTTATCAGAAAATATGATTTTGACGGTATTGATATTGACTTTGAGTTTCCGTCAGAAACGAAATTGTCCGGTAACTATACAGATTTTACAGAGTCAATCCGTCCGGGCATTGCAACCCGTTATGCAGAGTTCATCAAGATGTTAAGTCAGTCATTGGCAAAGGCAGCCAAAGAGGATGGCAAATATTACTGGCTTACCTCTGCGGTTTCTGCTTCAAGCTGGGTACTTGGCGGTCAGACGGATTCTTCTTTTTTGGATTATTTGGACTTTGTATCGATTATGTCTTATGACTATCATGGTGGTTGGAATAACTATGTTGAAAATCAGGCCAATCTGTATCCGGATCCATTGGATGGAGAGACTGCAACAATGGATGTAAAGACATTGGGATTTGAGTGGTCATATCGTTTTTACAGAGGAAAGGTACAGTCTGAAAAGATTTTAATGGGTGTACCTTATTATACAAGAGGGTGGGCTAATGTTTCCGGTGGAACCAATGGTCTGCACGGCACATCAGGAACTCCGCTTACCAATGAAACCGATCATTTGAATTTATGGTGTGATTTAGATGATAAGGGCAAGGAAGTTGCAGCGGGAGCAAATCCATTGTGGCATGTGATGAATGTAATGAAAGAGAATCCCGATTATAAAAGTTACTGGGATGAGGTTGGAAAAGTCCCTCATATTTGGAATGCACAAAACAATGCATTCTTAACATTTGAAGATACGCAGTCCGTACAAGAGAGAATTAACTATGTCAATCAGAATAATTTAGGCGGTGTACTGATCTGGGTAATGCATGGTGATTATGATTATGACGAGAAAAATGATAAATATGTAATTGGCGATACTTTGACATCAATGTTCCATGATCAATTTGAAAAAGCAGGACCTTCTAAAGTCACAACAGATATTGACTATTCAAATGGAACTTTGGATTTTGATGTTGATTTTGGAGGAAGCTATGATCATCCAAATTATACATATTCGATTAAGGTGACCAATAAGTCCAATACAGAGATTCCTTCGGGATATACATTTAGCTTTTATTTGCCGAAATCTTGTAATTATAGTGGTTCCTGGGGCGGTGAAGCTGCTACAAAAGATGCAGGAGATTTTACAGAAGTAACATTAACTTCCTCTGCACCGCTTGCACCTGGAGGGTCAACAGAGTTTACAGGAATGATAAAATGTTGCTTTTCGGCAGCAAAGAATTTTAAAATCAATGGACTTTCAATGTTGAGCGAAGTAAATGAAGAAATCAAGCGCTTGAACAGTGCATATATTACGGAAGCGAATGGAAGTGCTGGTTCACCGGTAGTTGATCCTTCGAAAAATGATAATACAAAAAATCAGGATACAACGGTAGCTGTATCTAGTGTTGAAGTTAGTTCTGAAAAGGTGACATTAGCAGCGGGAGAAACGGCAAAGGTTACAGCAACTATAAAACCGGAAAATGCGACAGTAAAAGATGTTATATGGAATTCTGATGCTCCTGACATCGCAGATGTAGAAGATGGAATGATCATTGCAAAGAAAGAAGGTACTGCATCGTTGACCGTAACAACGGTAGATGGTAATCAGAGTGCAACGGTTACTGTAACGGTTTATGCAGAGAAAGCAGGTGATGCTCAGGGAGACAATTCCGATAAGGCAGAAAACAATCAAGGAAATAACTCTGGCAGTAATGTAGAAAATAATTCGGGAGACAACTCTGGTAACACTATAGGAAATAATTCGGATGACAACGGTGCTGATAACACAGGCAACAACTCGGGTGACAATACCGTTAGTAATACAGGCGATAACTCGGGAGGTAACGCCGTTGAAAATACAGGCAATAACTCGGGAGGTAACGCCGTTGAAAATACAGACAACAACTCGGGTGACAACGCTGTTGGAAATACAGACAGCAATTCGGGTGACAACGCTGTTGGAAATACAGACAACAATATGGACAATAATTCTGATAGCAATGCAGGAAACGATTCTGATGGCAATGCAGAAAATAATTCGGGCAATGATTTAGAGCATGAAGCTGATTGGAATGACGAGCAAGGAAGTGTATCTGTTTCCAATATTACAGTCAATCCGACAAATGTAAATATACCGGAAGGAGAATCTGTGACAGTAACTGCAACAGTCATACCGTCTAATGCGACCAATAAAAATATAACTTGGAAATCATCGAATACAGATGTCGCATTTGTAATGGATGGACTGATTGTTGCAAGAAAGTCAGGTACTGCAACAATTACGGTGACAACAGATGACGGTGCAAAGGCGGCAAACGTCTTTGTAACAGTTACTGCAAAAGCGATAGATGGAACGGGAAGCAATCTGGCTGAAAACGTCGGAAATAATTCAGGTGAGAATACTGGAAGTAATTCAAGTGGAGATACAGGAAATTACTCTGGTGGTAATTCGGAGAACAGGTTAATTCCGGTAACAAGGGTAACATTCATCAATGAAAATATTGCATTGGCAGAAGGGGAATCAGCACAGCTATCTGTAAATGTTGAACCGGAAAATGCAAGTGATCCGCGTATAAAATGGACCTCAACAAATCCGGATACCGTGGAAGTTCTTGAAAATGGCATTGTAATTGCAAAAACAGGTGCTGCAGGGCAAGTCGCTGTCATCTATGCTGAAGCACAGGATGGAAGTGGCAAGATGGCGGCTTGTGTAGTTGTAGTACGTTCTAAAGAAATGGATGGCAGGTCAGGTAATAATGGGGCACAACTGTCGGTAGTACCGGTAACAAGTGTTACTGTCAACCCGAAAGAGTTTGAACTTCCGGTAAATGAGAATAAGCAATTAACAGCAGTTATTGAACCGGAGAATGCAAGTGATGCAAATATTACATGGGTATCTTCCGATGAAAATATTGTTGAAGTCACAAAGAATGGACTTGTAATAGCAAAGAAGGAGGGAACAGCAGCTGTTCTTCTTCGGACGAGCAATGATGAAGTTGCAACTGCCTGCGTTGTAACTGTTGTAGAAAAGAAGGCTGCGGCTGTGGATAAGAAAGAGCAGCAGTCTCCTTTAACGGGTAATAGCGAAGCGTCAGATTCGCAGATGATTGTAAAAGGGCAGGAAATAAAGGTAGATCTTATTGAGTTAAGTGGAATTTCCAAGAAGATTGCAGCCGGTAAGGAAATTCGGTTGACTGCAGAGGTTTATCCAACCAATGCTACTCAAAAGACACTGAAATGGGAAAGTAGTAATACACAGTATGCGACGGTTGATCAAAATGGCAGGGTCAGTGTAAAGAAGCAGGGCAGGAATAAGACCGTAGAGATTACAGCAATGGCAACAGATGGAAGTCATGTAAAGGCGGTTTATAACATCGAAATTATGCCAAATGCGGTAAAAAAGATTAAATTAAAAGCAGCAAAATCTGTAAAAGCAGGCAAGAAGATAACGATTAAAGCTATGGTGACTCCTTCTAAACAAGTAAATAAAAAGCTGAAATGGGAAAGCAATAAAACCAAATATGCAACGGTGAATTCGAAAGGTGTTGTGAAAACAAAGAAAGCCGGAAAGGGCAAGACCGTTAAGATTACCGCAAGAGCAACAGATGGAAGTAATAAGAAAAATACAATTAAAATTAAAATAAAATAATTCAATGCGTATTACAAAGTAACTGTTCAGCTCTGCTGAATAGTTACTTTACAAAAAGATTAGAATGGAGCCATGCAGCAGAGTACCTGCATGGCTCCATATTTGTGTTGCAAGTCAGGTGATCAGACCTGTGCTTAAAGGGATATCTTATTACGATGTAGGAGTATTTGTGAGCGTTTGCAAAAAGACGTCCGTTACAGTTCGCTCGGTGGCGTACGTCTAAACCAATGTCATTTACTTAAGAATTTGCCAATACACAGTTGACGGATATGCTATATGTTTTACCATGTAGGGCTATCTGCAAACGCC
>CAJOPP010000383.1 GCA_905236365.1 uncultured Lachnospiraceae bacterium | reverse complement strand
TTCAATATTACACCTGTTTTTTGACACTCAAACCCAAATTGTGATACAATAAACTTTATGTTAGTTGCAAATTGATAGTAAAAAAGATGAAATAAAATAGCCAAATCTGTGGTGAGCAGAAGATAGGAAGAAATTATGCAGATAGGAGAGGATTTGCAGATGGAGGATATGATTTCTGTAATCATACCTGCATACAATTGCAGAACTACATTGAAACAGGCAGTGGATTCCGTATTGATTCAGCAAGTTCCGTTGGAGGTATTGGTGATTGATGATGGTTCGTTGGAGCCAATCGCAGACATTATGGAGAGTTATCGGGAAGATTCCCGGGTGATTTTTCTAAAAAATACAAAGAATATGGGAGTTTCTGCCACAAGAAACAGAGGAGTACAGGAAGCAAGAGGTAAGTGGATTGCTTTTTTGGATTCAGATGATTATTGGGCACCCGGAAAGCTTGCACGGCAGTTAGAACTGTTGCAACAAACAAAGTCCGTTTTGTGTTCTACGGGAAGAGAATTGATGACTGCAGAGGGGAAACTAACGGGGAAAGTGATTCCGGTTAAAGAAGTGATTACTTATGAAGATTTGTTGCACCAGAACTGGATTAATAATTCTTCTGTTTTAGTCAAAAAAGAAATATTATTAGAATTTCCTATGGAAGCAGATGAGATTCACGAAGATTATCTGTTATGGCTTAAGGTGCTTAAAAAATATAAAAAGGTGTATGCTATTAATGAACCGTTGTTAAAATACAGAGTGGACAAAAATAGTAAATCGGGAAGCAAAATTCATTCTGCAATCATGACCTATAAGACATATCGCAAATTGGGGCTTGGAAGACGACAAGCATGGAGAAGCTTTATAAGTTATGCGGTAGCGGGATTAAAAAAATACTATGTATAAGAAAGCGAGTTACAATAGGGATGAGAGAACTGTGGGAAAATGATAAGGTATTGGTTATCAAAAAAAGTATATCAGTTATATTGATTCTGATCGGTATGATTTTTGTTTTTGCAAATAAGAAAGTTTATTATAGTGATTATGTCTCAAAAGTAAAGATTCCCAAGGCAGATATACAAAATCCGATTATTGTGGAATTTCAAGGCGATAAGGTGTTTGAACAGGAATTCAAAGGCTGGAGCGGAGCTTTGACCAGCGTAAGTCTGCGAGTTGAAAATCAAGGGAATCAGGCGGCTTCCGGAATGATAACTTTGAACATCCTTGACGATGCAGGGAATCTTCTTCAAACAACACACAAAAAGATTTCCAAAGTCAAAACGACAAAACCTTTTTATTTTAATTTTAAAGAACCGAAACAGCTTATAAAGGATAAGTGGTATGTTTTGCAGGTTGTTGTTCAGGAAGCGGAAAATCCACAGGGATTTGGTTTTTTAACTTATGCAGAGAAAAAAATGTTATTTGGACAACTAACAGAAGATGGAGTGAAGGTTGAAAATCGATTAGGAGCTACTTTTAAATATCACTATTACAATATGCGTGCTGCATTCAATATGTGCATTTTGTTATTGTTTGCTTTGGCGTTTGTGCTATTTCCATTTTGGAAGATTGATTCTTTTGTGGAACAGAAATGGAACAAGAAGATTGATTGTAATAAAATGATATCCAGACTTTTTTTCCTGGCTTCGCCTGTTTTATGTTATATGATGGCTGACCGGTTTAATGGTTATTACCTGAGTCGGATGATCAAAAGAATGCATAGTGAGCAGTTTTTGTTTAATCTCTTGATTTATTTTGTATTATGGGTGTTGATTTATACAATTGTCAATCGTACTCAGTATGCAAGTATCATCCTGTTAGTAGGAGTGTTTGTTGCAACAATTGCGAATTATTATGTATGGATTTTCAGGGGATGTCCGATTCTTGCTACAGATTTACAATCTGCTAAGACTGCAATGAATGTGGCAGCGAACTTCTCCTACGCTCTGGATCTGACCGGTGTGTGGGGCGTTGTTTATATCATTGCCTTTGTAGCGATGCTGCTTAGTCTGAAAGGTTATAAGGGGTTTGAAATCAAAGGAAGATGTACTATGGTTGTATGTAGTATTGCGGCTGTTTTACTCTTTAAAGGTGTGTTTTTTCAAAGTGATATTGTGAAACGGTGTGGAATTAAAGCGGAAGTATGGCATCCGCAACAGAGCTATGATAAGAATGGTACCGCATTATCTTTTGTTCTTTCATGGTCATATACGAAAGTAGAGAAACCTTCGGGTTACTCTGCGAAGAAAATAGCATCTGTTGTTGAGCAATATCAGTCCGATGAAGTGATCAAGGCAGATGGGGATCGTAAAAAACCAAATATTATTGCAATCATGAATGAGTCGTTGGCTGATTTGGAGTATAATGGCAAGTTGGATCTTTCGGAAGATTATCTGCCATTTCTTCATAGCCTGAAAGAAAATACCGTAAAAGGGAAGCTATATGTTTCTATTGAAGGTGCTAATACTGCAAATTCAGAGTTTGAATTTTTAACAGGTAATACGATGGCTTTTTTGCCATTTCGATGTATTCCATATAATTTGTATATCAATCAAAAAACGCCTTCTATGGCACAGAATATTGGAGTACAGGGGTATACAGGAATGGGTGCCTATCATCCGTATAAACGTTCCGGATGGAATCGGGAAAACGTCTATCCGCTTCTAGGCTTTGATGATTTTTATTCAGAGGAATATTATTATGAGAATGGTAATGACTCATTGGTAAGAAATTATATTTCCGATGAGTCGGATTTTAAACAGATTATAGAGGATTATGAAGCTGCAAGAGCTTCTTCGAATGATCCGTTTTATCTCTTTAATGTAACGATGCAGAATCATGGCGGTTATGATGGTAAGAGAGGGTATGTTGAGACAGATATCACCATTGAAGACCCGGAACAGTATGATATAGAAGCAGAGCAATATATCAATCTTGCAAAAATGAGTGATAAAGCGTTTAAACAATTGGTGAAATATTTTGAAAATGTGGAAGAACCAACGTTGATTGTAATGTTCGGTGATCATCAACCGCCAATCAGTAATTCATTTTATAGCAAGCAATATGGTAAAAACGTAAATGATTTACCTGTTAAGAAACAAGCGGAGTGGTATGCAACTCCTTATGTGATCTGGGCTAATTACGATATTGAAGAAATGGAATTGGATATGAGTGCCAATTATCTCTCATCTTATGTGTTGAATATGGCAGGACTCCAACTTTCCGGATATAACAAATATCTGTTGGATTTGCAAAAGACCCTTCCGGTTATCTCGGCAGTTTGTTATATGGATACAAAAGGCAATATCTATGAAATAGATGAACATTCAGAATATTCAGATTTGATTAAGGAATATCAGATGATACAATATAATGAATTATTTGATGAAGAGAATCGATATGAGGATTTCTTCTTTATAAAAGATGAGGAGTAATAGATGATGAAAGCACAAGTAGAAAAGTTGTATACGTGTTGGAATAAACAAAGCGATAAGAAGAAAGCAATTATTAAAGCAGTTTTGATTGGGTGTATCTGGATTTTGGGTATTATATTTTTTGTGTTAAATCGTCAGGCTTTTTATGGAGTAAATAAACATGGCAATTCCTCACTGCTAAAAAAGAAAGCAGCATTATATTTTTTTAGTCTGATTGTGATTCCTCCATGTTTGTTCGCAAAGAATAAATTATCAAAAGAAGCAAATAGAATTTTGAATATTCATATTATGGAATGGTTTCCTGTTATCTGCTTTTTCGTTGTAGAATTAGTCTTTCAAACGGATTTGCTCCATATGGCATTCTATCGGATTGTATATAATATTCTCCTCTATATGGTGGTTATGTATTTGTTTTATGCAGTAACCGGAAGGATAAGAGTTGCGGTAATTGGTGTTGCGGTGTTTTCTGCACTGTTTGGAATTACCAATATCTATTTGATAGAATTTAGACAAATTCCTTTGCTGGCTTCGGATTTTACAGTGCTTAAGACAGCTATGAATGTGGCAGGCAACTTTAACTATCATTTGAGCTCAGGAGCACTGGTTCTTATTGGATTTGCAGTGCTCGCGATTCTGCTGTCCGGCAAGATTAAACAGGAAAAACCGGGTAAGAAACATCGTATTGTTACGGCAGTATGTTATCTTTGCCTGTTGACGGGAACTTTAAAAATCATTATTTTTTCGAATGCTTTTATGAATCTTTCAATCAGCATCAATACGTTTCGTCCCATTAAGAGCTACAAGTCAAATGGGGCATTATTAACATTCACCAGAAGTGTTCGGCTGATGTTAGTAGAGAAGCCGGATGGCTATCGTGCAGAGACAGTGGAAGAGATTGCAAAGGATTATGAATCGGATCACGTTTCAGATGCCGATTTTAAAGAACCGAATGTCATTGTTATTATGAATGAAGCATTTGCTGATCTGCAAAGTGTAGGCAATTTTGAAACCAATGAAGAGGTGATACCATTCTATAAGAGTCTTCACGAGAATACGGTAAAAGGATTTGCACATGTGTCTGTCTTTGGTGGTCAGACGGCGAACTCTGAATTTGAATTTTTGACAGGAGACTCCAAGGCATTTTTGCCGAAGGGCTCTACCCCTTATCAGTTATATATTAAGGATTATGTTCCTTCTTTGACAGGAAATCTGAAGTTGAATCAATATCAGGGAATATTGGCAATGCATCCATATTATGGAAGTGGATATAATCGTGTTAATGTATATCAGAATTTTGGATTTAACCAATTTATCACAAATGAAGATTTTGTGGAGCCAAAGCTAATGAGAAGTTTTATATCCGATGAATCAGACTTTGAACGTATTATTGAAGAATATGAAAAGGCAAAAGCAGAATCGGATGACCCGTTTTATCTGTTTAATGTGACGATGCAGAATCATAGCAGTTACACACCTGAGCAGGATAATGTTCCGGATACGATTCGGATTTTAACACCGGAATGTCAGGATGAATCAGCACAGAGGTATTTGAATCTCATTCACTTAAGTGATGCTGCCTTAGAGAAGTTGATCGGATATTTTGAAAAGCAGGAAGAACCAACCGTAGTCGTAATGTTTGGAGATCATGAACCGGGATTATCCAATTCCTTTTATGAGAGTATTATAGGAAAAAGTTTATCTTCACTAACTGATGAGGAAAACATGGAATTGTATAAAGTGCCGTTTCTGATTTGGGCCAATTATGATATCGAAGAACAATACATTGAAAGGACCAGTCTCAACTATTTACATTCGATTATGTTAGATGTGGCAGGAATGAAGAAATCTGCTTATAACAAATATTTATTGAATATGATGCAGGAAGTTCCTGCTATCAATATCTCCGGTTACTTTGGAGCCGACGGAAATTATTATGATAATGCAGATAAACAGTCACCATATTATGAAAAAATAAATGAATACAGTATTATGGAGTATAATCACTTATTCGACCGTAAGCGAAAAAATGAATTTTTTGAGTTGTTGCCTTGAAAAATAACAACTTTTACATCCGGACATACTATCGAATATTTTGAGGTTGTCATTTGTTTTATGAAGTGGTATAATCTTGCTAGTTTTGTAATTTGAAAATATTCTTTATCATATAGTATTAGCAGATAATATAAGGAGGACATAATATGTGTGGAATTGTTGGATATATCGGTAAGGAACAGGCTGCTCCAATTTTGTTAGACGGTTTGGCAAAGCTTGAGTACCGCGGATATGATTCGGCGGGACTTGCTGTATATGATGGCAATGATATTGAAGTAGTGAAGGCAAAGGGAAGATTACAAGCTTTGCGTGATCTGACAGGTGATGGCAAGTCTTTAAAGGGGACATTGGGGATTGGACATACAAGGTGGGCTACCCATGGAGAGCCGTCTGTGTCAAATGCACATCCCCATTATAATAAGAGTAAGACGATTTCAGTGGTACATAATGGGATTATTGAGAACTATCAGCCGTTGAAGGATAAGATGAT
>CAJOPP010000382.1 GCA_905236365.1 uncultured Lachnospiraceae bacterium | reverse complement strand
GCATCTCGCAGTAAATGCGAAATGATACCTGAACAGTCACCTGCGATTTCTTATTTACCGGATACAAAACAACCTAATATCCGAAAATCCTCTGTTTCCGCCATAATGCCTTTTAACGCATTTCTTACTTCACAATCACTTAAGTTGCCTTCAAATTCCACAAAAAAACAATACTCCCACTGTTTTCCGGATAATGGAATCGACTCAATACTGGTCATGTTTACATTGTTGAAAATAAAATGTGCCAAAATATTATAAAGCGTTCCGCAGGCATGTGGAAGCGAAAAGGAAATGCTTACCCGGTTCGCATTTTTCTCATACTTCTTCTGATTTGATACGATTACAAATCGGGTAGTGTTGTTATCCGATACATTCAACTGTGGATCGAGGATTGACAAACCATATAATTTGGCAGCCCGTTCACTGGCAATGGCAACCTGTGTCATATCTCCCTCATCGTGCACCTTTTTGGCGCTTAATGCTGTATTTGCCATACCAACCTGTTTCCATCCCTTCTCTTCTAAATATTCTTTTGCCTGCATCAGACCCTGCGGATGGGAAAATACCGTGGTGACCTTGGAAAGATCTGTACCAGGTATTCCCAACAGGCACTGATTAACCTGTATCATCTGTTCTCCTACGATTGACAACTGATAACGATCTAAAAGATCATAGATTCCATTAACAAATCCGGCAGAAGAATTTTCAATCGGCAGTACGCCGTAGTCTGCTTTGCCCTCCGATACCAATTGAGCGACTTCGTGAAATTGCTTCACATGATCCGATTGTATCTCTTCTCCAAAATAAGCTACCATCGCAGCCTCGGCAAAAGCACCCGGTACACCGGCATACACTACTTTCGTATCTTTTGTTACCACAAACTGATCAATCTGCGTAAACATATTGTCGATCACATGATCACGATCACCAATAATACTATACTGGTAACGTCTGGAAACTGACATAATCTGAAGAAACAGTTCCTGTATCCCCTTTTCATTAAACTCTGTACTTGCAAGGGAACCTAATTTTTCCAGTTTTTGCAATTCCCGTTCTCTGTCATAAATCGGTTTTCCCGTGGATAATTTGTACTTCGCCACTTCCATTGCCAGATCCATTCTTTTTTCGATCAATTCCACAATTTGCTTGTCCACTGCATCAATTTCTTCTCTGATTATATTTAGATCCTGTATCATTGTTTTCTCCTTATGTAACTATTTCCTTTTTCTATTTCGTCAGGCATTGTTCCTTAGCTCCTCCAACATCGTCACAACTGACTTGTGAAATACCGGATGTACAAAATACGGTGCGATTGCTGCAAGAGGTTCCAGCACAAACTCCCTTTTGGGAATTTCCACATGGGGAATTTTGAGATTGTCTTCCATAATGACTTTATCATCATAAAATAAAATATCAATATCCAATGTCCTTGGTCCCCAATGAACAAGTCGCTCTCGATGTGCTTCTTTCTCAATTCCCAATGTCGTTTCCAAAAGTTCCTGTGGTGTTTTTAATGTCTCAATCTCCAAAGCACCATTTAAGAACATATCCTGCTCCACCTCTCCATACGGTTCTGTTTCCAGATAATCCGATACCGCTGTTACTTTGGTATCTGCCAATGCATTCAGACGATCAATGGCAAAATCAAGATATCCTTCCCGATCACCCATATTCGAACCGATTGAAAGATATACTTTATGCCAGCCTCTGCTGATTTTCACTGCTACAGTATCCATGGTTACTAAGACCGGTGCCCATGGTTTTTTTACCGTAATCTCTGCACTCTGCAGCAATGGAAACGTGAGGAGTAACTTTTCCGCAATTTCCTCTGCCAATCGTTCAATCAGCATGTATCGCTCCGTCTCCACTAATTTTTTGATCACCTGACAGACCTCTCCATAATCAAGGGATTCCTTTAAATCATCTGTCTTACCTGCTTTTCTCGTGTCCAGAAATAATCTGGCACTGATTATGAATTTTTGTCCAAGAAGTGCTTCTTCTTCAAATACACCATGATATCCAAAGACCTCCAGATCTTTGATGATAATCTGATCCATCTCTTCTCTCCCCTTACTTCTATTCTGCCATTAAAATGGCATCTGCCATCTTAAGACCTCGAATATTCGTTTTTACATCGTGGACTCTGAAAATGGAACAACCTGCCATAAGCCCCATTACGGAGGTCGTAAGAGTTCCTTCTTCCCTCTCTGTCACCGGCAGATCCAATGTCAATCCAATCATAGACTTTCTGGAAGTTCCAAGTAAGACCGGATACCCCAGCTCTTTCAACCGGTCTAAGTGTTTCATCATGATAAGATTCTCATTCAGATCCTTTGCAAATCCAATTCCCGGATCAAGTATGATCTTATCTTTCGAAATACCTGCATCAATTGCCAGATTCACACTCTCACGCAAGTCTTCTAATACATTCTCTACAAAATTCGTATAATTCCGGTCATGGCGGTTATGCATCAGACAACAGGGAATCCCCGCCTTTGCAATGACCTGTGCCATCGTTCCATCCCATTTTAATCCCCATACATCATTTAACAGGTCCGCTCCCGCTTTAATTCCTGCCTGTGCCACATCTGACTTATATGTATCCAGGGACACAGGAATATCAAATGTTGTTTTGATTTTTTCAATCACCGGACAAACCCGTTCCATCTCTTCCTCAGATGTAATCTTTATATGATTGGGTCTTGTGGACTCTCCACCCACATCTATTATATCTGCCCCATCCTCTATCAATTGTTCCGTTTGTCGAAGAGCACGCTCAATATCATTGTATTTTCCACCATCGGAAAAGGAATCCGGTGTTACATTCAAAATCCCCATCATATAAAAATGCTGTTCCAGGTCAAACTCTTTTTTGCCTATTATCATAGTATCTCCTTTCTATTCTGAACCGTACCTTTTCATCCTTTGTTGCTTTGGTTCAGATATTATTTTCTTTTCATGCTTTTTTCCGATTCGACTCCATAATCTAACCACCGGATATCATAGGAGTCCTCACTTCTTCTTTCTTAATAAAGTATCACTTGATTTCTTTTCCCGGTTTTCCAGTAACATTCTTTTTGTGCTTTACATGCAAAACAATTCCTGCTCAATTTATCCGCCTGATAGAGCACTTCCTTTAATGAATCCTGCTCTCCGTCACATTTTTTGCGATGCCACCGGATTGCCTCTGTAATCCCGGCAATCTCCTCTATGTTATATCCACATTCTTTCAGAATGCCGGCTGCAATACCGGCACCTGCATCATTATGAGGAATCTGCTTCTCATATTGTTCGTATCTCCCAATATCATGTAATAATGCCGTGGCATATATAATATCCTTCTGATACGATAGATGTTGTTCCAAAATCTGTATGTACATAATTCTGGCAACATCCAGTGCATGTTCTATTCCATGTTTGCAAAAAATGCGCTCCTGCTCAACTTCTTCAATCTTTTGCAAATGATATAAATACAATGGATGCTCCATAATCTGATTGATTCGTTCCATAGTTGTTCCCACTTATTTTCTTTATGTCGACTAACGTCTCTATGTATTTTTTTCAAGACTCGCTCGCGAGTCTTGGTGCGGGATTTGCGTCAGCTATGCTGACATATTTCATATGCAAATCCCTGCGCATCCT
>CAJOPP010000381.1 GCA_905236365.1 uncultured Lachnospiraceae bacterium | reverse complement strand
TGACTGCGTTGCTTATCCTTGACCGGTGGGCAATGCGAAGGCCTGAGAGTAGGGATGGGCAGAGGTAGAAACTCCCATGCCTTTTTTTATTTTTTCTATAATTTCCCTTCTTAACACATTT
This sequence comes from uncultured Lachnospiraceae bacterium, assembly GCA_905236365.1. Lineage (GTDB taxonomy): Bacteria > Bacillota > Clostridia > Lachnospirales > Lachnospiraceae > CAG-590. Next base: position 3,120 of record CAJOPP010000381.1, on the reverse strand, counting down.
TAATCACAAAGCCATTTCGGGAGTTATTGGCGTGGGCATACTATGTCCTTACCTTACCCCTGTGTGAGCGATTGAGACAACAGATAGAAAAAATAAACGTATAACAATTAACAATTTTATTATCAACTAAATTATTAACAATTATGAAAAAACTTTTATCAATTTTGATGCTCTTAGTGGCGATAGTTATCGGAGCACAGGCAGACTATAAGGATCTGTCGTTTACAGCTACCAAGAAAGTTCTTGATGGTGGTGAAATTTGGAATTCATCCAGCACTAATGTTGCAGCAGCTAATACAGCAGGATGGTGTTCGAAGAATACTAATAGTTCAAACAACAAGTATGGCGATGTTACCCCTAGTTTGAGAGGAGATGTAGTCGAAGAAACTTCATTCAAAATAGATGGTGTACTTGTTAAGGGTGGTAATATTCCGACTAACCTTACAACATCAAAAAAAGCTTTAGTCGTTAAGTTTACAAATGCAGAATCTGTTACGGTTTATGGTGCAACAACTTCAGGTACTTCTTCTGATAATGCCGCAGTAAGAATCTCTGTATATAATGTAACAGATGGAGCTGCAGTTGTCACTAACCAAATGAGTACATATGCTTCACCAAACCATACTGCTTACACTACTGTGTCAAGTCTGGATGCGACTAAGACCTACATTTTCTGTGTTGATGGTGGTTTTAAAAACAACAGCACTACCAATCAAGATGTTGTATTATATGCCGTAAAGTTTACGAATTCAAGCGAATCTAAGACGATACCAACAATCACAACAAATCCTACGAGTAAGTCATACATTGTGGGAGATGAAGCAGTAGCTCTGACAGTTGCAGCTACAGCTGCTGCAGGTGGTGACTTGTCTTATCAGTGGTATAGTAATACCGATGGTGATACAACTGCCAAAGAAGGTGATAAAATAGATGGCGCAACAGAAAATTCATACACCCCATCAACAGAAAGCGCAGGCAAGAAATATTATTACTGTGTTGTTACAGAGGCTGGAGCTGACGAACCTGCAATATCAAATGCTGCTACTATTCAAGTAATAGATGCGATAAAGACAAATACGACTATAACATTCTCTTCTGCAGGTGCAAGTTCAAATGCAGTAGAAATCGGAAGCGGTGCTTCCTTGAATGACCTTCAGTCAGACGAATCTGTAGATGACTTGTCTTTTACAACAGATGATTACAAAAGAATTCGTTTCGGAGGAAAATATAGCAGTTCAAATAATGGGCGCTATGTAACATTTACAGTATCGGGAGCATGCCATATAACAGTTTATGGCAAGTCAAATTCATCTGGTAGCAAGCGCCATATTAATATTGGAACAACTTTAGGAACTAGTCTCGCAGAACTTTCAGAAAGTGATGGTTACTCAATTATTGCCAGTGAATATGACTATACAGGGTCAGAAGCAACACCTATCTATCTATTCCCATTGGATACAGACTACTATCTTTACGCAGTAAAGGTTACTTTCGGTAACACTCGTTCTTACACAGCTACCATTGCTGGCATAGGAAAGGCTACTTTCTCTGCTCCATATAATGTAGAGGTACCAGCAGGCGTTAAGGCGTATGTAGGTACAAATAAGGGGACATCAGTTACACTGACAGAGATAGAGGGCGATGTAATCCCTGCTAATACAGGTGTTATCATTGAAGGTAGCGCAGGTTCATATACTTTCAATGAGACAGACGAAAGTGCTTCTGCAACTTCTGATTTTATTGCAACATCAGGTAATCCTGTTACAGCACCTGCAAACGCCTACATACTTGGCACAAAGACAGTTGATGAAACTACAACAGCGGTATTTAAACCTGCAGGATCTTCTCTGCTCATTCCATCATTTAAAGCTTATATGATTTCTGCAGCAAATCAGGATGCAATAGAAATTACTTTTGATAGTGCAACAGCAATAAATAGTATAACATCAAACGTAAGTGCTGTTGGTGCGAAGAAGTATGTAAAGGACGGAAAACTCGTTATTGAAAATAATGGCGCTAAGTTCAATGCGGCTGGTGCACAGGTTAAATAATCAATTTTGCAAACAAATAAATACAGTAGATATATGAAAATGGATTATAAGGAACCTTTAGTAAAGGTTGTAAATATACAATTACAAGCAGTAATCTGCAATTCAATTGAAGTAGATTCAACAGCAGAGGCAGCAACAAAAAGTAATGAGGTCTTCTCTCTTGATTTTGAATTTGAGGAGGAAGCGGAAGAATAAATATGACATCAAGTGTGCCCCATTCTATTTAGAGAGAGTGGGGTGCACATACTTGAAAAATCTATGGCAAATAATAATAATACTAAACAACAGCCTGCGCAGAGAAAAAATAATTCAAGGACATTCAGCAACTCTCACATAACCGATAGTCAAAAAAATGCAGTGCGCCAGGGTACTGGTCCACGTAGCAAGCAATAAAAGATGAAAATCTCTGAGATACGCAAAGACTACGAAGATCTAACGGGAAACGCAAGCAAATTGAACAGACAATGTGTTCTTGCTGCTATAGCCGTAATATGGATGTTGCGGATAGGTGAGGGTAATAGGCACACTATAGCCCCTGAATTTGTGAGTTCCATGCTATGGTTTGTAGTATCTATAATGTTAGATATATTACAATACTTTCTTCTCGGAATGTTTTGGTATTGTTACTACCAATATAAGAAACGGAATAATAACGTAAAATGGTCTGAAGAGAAAGAGGTGAAAGAGCCAGAATGGTTCAATAATCTAGTAATCATATTCTGTTGGTTTGGGAAAATGATTGCATCGTTGATAGGTTTCTATTGCCTAGGAAAAGCCTTATACTTGCTTTGACAAAAGAAAGAATATGTGAAAGAGGTGAGAGAAACAGGGATGCAGGGGCTTGCTACCGTTGCATCTCACAATTTTTTCAAAGTTTGTTGGCATAGCAGCCCGTGAGGGTGGCGAAGCCTGAATAAATTAAAGTTAATAAATAAGTTATTGTCCTGCCCCCTCCGAGAGGAGCGGAAAAGGAGAAGCCCCGAGGCATGTGCCTCGGGGCTTTTTATTGTTATTGTCTTGATGTTATTTCTTGAACAGGTCAGAATGTGTTCCCGTGCGATAAAGGGAC
>CAJOPP010000380.1 GCA_905236365.1 uncultured Lachnospiraceae bacterium | reverse complement strand
ATATACGTAATCCGACTACTTTTCTATCATATCGGATTACGTCTCATTCGTCAAGAACTTTTTGTCTAAATGTGTAACAATTCAGTTGTTAGCCGTTACTGTTTACTGGCTAACGAGTGAACTGTAACAGTTAGCCGGACGCAGGCGGTTGAAGGGGAAACTGTTACCTGAATGTTACTGTACGGTAACCGTTCAGCTATTATATCCCAGTGTCTTTTCCAAAAATGCTACAAATTTTTTCATCTCCTCATCCGTTCCAATAGTAATACGGAGATAATTATCAATGCGGGGTTTATCAAAATAACGCACGTAAATCTTTTCTTTCCTGGCGGCCTCAAAAATCTCTTTGGCTGGTACCGTTTTATGAGTTGCAAAAACAAAATTTGAACTTGATTTTGGATAGGTAAATCCTAATCTGGTAAGTTCTTCTTCAAACCACTCTCTCGTAGCAACTACTTTAGAAACGGTGTCTTTAAAATATGTTTCATCTTTTACACTTTCCACTCCAAGTACAAGTGACGGATAATTCATGGTGTAAGAATTATAACTGTATTTTACGTCATTCAGATACTGAATCAGTTCTGCATTTCCCATTGCATAACCGATTCGGATTCCTGCCATCGAACGGGATTTGGAAAAGGTACGAACAACGATCAGATTCTCATACTCTTTCAAGAGTGATACTGCCGATTCACCGCCAAAATCAATATATGCTTCATCCACGATCACAATCACATCCTGATTATGTTCTAACACATCCTTTATAAAATCAAGATCTGCAATCAGTCCCGTCGGTGCATTCGGATTTGGAAAAATCACTCCACCGTTTTCTCCATAGTAATCCTTCGCCACCAGTTCAAAGGAATCATTCAATGCTTTGGTCACATATGGGATGTTGAACAACTCTGCCCAAACATCATAAAAACTATAAGTGATATCCGGAAAAACAATTGGTTTTTCAGAATTAAAAAATGTAAGAAAACACATTGCCAAAACATCATCCGAGCCAACACCCACGAATATCTGATTCTCCTTAAGTCCATGATACTCCGCAAGCACCGATACCAAATTCTTGGCGGTTGCATCCGGATACAACCGCAATTTTGCCAGATTTGCCTTTGCCTCTAACACCTTTGGGGATGGAGGATATGGATTCTCGTTCGTATTCAGTTTAATGATATCCTTTCCCTCCGGCTGTTCTCCCGGCGTATAAGGTACTACTTTTCGTATATTTTTTTCCCAGACCTTCATCATATCACCTCGCTTATTCTTCTTATCATAGTTTAAACGCATTAACCAATAAATCGTTTCATTCATACCCCAATTCATCCAAAAAATATGATTGTTGCAGAACGGTTTCGAATTGTTATGCTTCATTCATCTTCGCTAACTTTGCTGCCTGATCTGCAGCGGTCAGACTGTCAATAATCTCATCCAGATCACCATCCATAACCTGATCCAGTCGATGAAGTGTCAGTTTGATACGATGGTCTGTTACACGTCCCTGTGGAAAATTATAGGTACGAATCTTCTCAGAACGATCTCCTGTTCCAACCTGACTCTTACGAAGTTCTGCTTCAGCATCATGTGCCTTTTGCAATTCCATATCATATAATTTTGCACGAAGAACCTTGAGTGCCTTATCCTTATTCTTAAGCTGACTCTTTTCATCCTGACAAGATATCACGATTCCTGTTGGAATATGCGTCAAACGTACAGCTGAATCCGTTGTATTGACACACTGACCACCATTACCGGACGCACGGAACACATCAAATTTACAGTCATTCAAATCCAATTCAAAATCTACTTCCTCCGCTTCCGGCATAATTGCAACGGTCATAGTGGATGTATGAATTCTTCCACCTGACTCTGTTTCCGGCACACGCTGAACACGATGCACCCCACTCTCATATTTTAATCTGGAGAAAGCACCTTTTCCATTGATCATAAAGGAGCATTCCTTAAATCCACCAATTCCATTTTCATTTAAGCTGATAAGCTCCGTTTTCCAATGCATCCGATCCGCATATTTTTGATACATACGAAACACCTCAGCTGCAAACAAAGCCGACTCATCACCACCGGCGCCGGCACGCAATTCCACCACAACATTCTTATCGTCATTTGGATCCTTTGGGAGTAGCAGAATCTTCAATTCATTCTCAATGCGTTCCACCGCATCTTTCGAGTCTGCAAGTTCTTCTTTTGCCAACTCCCTCATTTCCTCATCTTTTTCCTCTTCCAGCATAGCAAGGCTGTCATCAATTGCTTGCTTTGCCGCCAGATACTCCTTGTATTTATCCGCAATCGGAGCCAAATCACTTTGCTCTTTCATCAAGGCCGTGTATTTCTCCTGATCATTCAAAACATCAGGATCACTCAATTGCTCCAATACTGATTCATAGCGTGCTAAAATATCCTCTAATTTATCAAACATGTTAAAACTTCCTCTCTATTTTAATAACATAACTACTACTCTTTATTCCATTCTGTATTCAAATGTTTAACAAAACCGCTACAAATGTCCATACACAACACGATCAAGTCCTGCATAATCTTTCATAACTGCAACTTCTAAAAAATGATGATCTCTTAACAATTGTGAAACCGCATCCCCTTGATTATACCCGATTTCAACGATCAGCCAACCGTTTTCCTGCAAATACTTCGGTGCTTCTTCTGTGATCTTTTTATAAAAATCAAGACCGTCTTCTCCACCATCTAAAGCAAGCATCGGCTCATAATCCTTTACTTCCGGCATCAAAGTCTCAATCACTCTGCTCTCAATATAAGGAGGATTGCAGACAATCATATCTACTTTGCTACGGATTCCCTGCAACAGATCATCACAAACCAGCGTAGCATCCACACCATACTTGTCAAGGTTACGTTTTGTGACCTCAAGTGCCTTTGAAGAAAGATCCGACAATATAAGTCCGATTTCCTTGTGATACAACTTTAATGAAATACCAATACAACCGGAACCGCAACATAAATCCAAAACCTGTAAGTCTTGCTTTTCCTGCATCCGTTTCTCAATCACCTTACTTGCAAATTCTACCAGGATTTCTGTATCATTTCTTGGAATCAATACATCTTCCTCTACGAAAAACGTGTAATCCATAAAATGTGCATATCCCAATAAGTACTGTAGCGGATAATGTCCACACCGTTTTTCAATCAGTTGTTGATACTGCTGTTCCTTTTCCTGTGAAACTTCTTCCGTGCTATTCATCAGCATATACATATAATTGCAACCTAAAACTTCTTCCAGCAGGACTTTTCTCTCATACTTAGCATACTCATTGCCGCTTTTATCCAATTGTTCTTTTCCCCAAAGGAGCAATTCCTGAATTGTCGCCATATCTTATTCCTCAAAAAAACTTTTTTCAAATTCTGCGATATCAAAATCTTCTATCTGCTCATCCAGATCGGATAGCCGTTTCTGATTCCGATCACGAACTCCTGTATTTTTATTAACCGCACTTCCTTTTCCATCCGCTTCTTTCAAATCATCCTGTTTATTAGAATGAATCGATTCCGTTTCTTTGATTGTATCATTTTCCCATGAATATTCTTCATCATTCTCCCAATTTTCTTCCGATTCCTCATCCGGAAACTCGTCATCAAAATCTTCATCTTCCTCATACTCATTTCCCAAATCATCTCCGAGAACTATATTGTTATATTTCATTGTGCTGCCATTATAATAGGGAGTAGGATTGGTATCCTGCTTCTCATCATCTTCTAACTTCTCATTTGCAGTAGCCTCACCAATTCCCTGTGCCTGATTGACTGCATCCACATAAGACTGACCAAACAATACAGCTTCCACCGAAACAATCGCAACCTGAATCATCTCTTCGTCAGGCTCTTTTGTTGTCAACTTCTGAACCCACATGCCCGGTTTACTTAAAATATTAAAAAAAGCATTATCATGTCTGCCTGCCAAACGAATAAACTCATAAGAAATCGCTGCCACTACCGGAACAAGCAAAACACGCAAAACCATCCGAAGCCACATACTTTTTGCTGTAATAAACATAAAAACAAAAATACTGATAAACATCACAACAAACAAAAAGCTGGTACCGCAACGCTTATGATAACGACTGTATTTTGCCACATTTTCCGGCGTTAATTCAGCTCCGGACTCATAACAGTTAATTGTTTTATGTTCTGCTCCATGATACATGAACACTCTTTTGATATCTTCCATCAGTGAAATCAATATCACATACAAGATAAAAATAGTTAATCGAAGGACTCCCTCTATAATCGATAAAAGGATCCGGCTGTCAACCCACTTGCCAATAAACTCTGCTATTGCAGCAGGCGAAACCATAAAAAGTGCCACTGCAATGATAATAGAAATTAGTACCGTAATTCCAATAAGAACACTTTCCGCCTTCTCTTTAAATATATCTTTGAACAATCGATCCACTTTGGTCTCCACCTCATCTTCCTCATAAAAAGAGGAGGAATAAGTTAAAGTATTCATCCCTACAGTCAATGATTCCACAAAATTAACAACTCCCCTGATCAAAGGCAATTTACAAAATGCATGTTTTTCTCCAATTGACTGATATTTTTCCAATTTGACTTCTATTTTTTGATCTGGACGCCTTACTGCAACCGAATATCCGCCCGGACCTTTCATCATAACACCTTCCATTACGGCCTGACCGCCCAGTGTTCCTTTTGGTAATCTTTTTTCCATTTTCTATACCTCAATCTATAAAAAATTGTCAAAACTACGTTCATAAACACGTAATTCCACTATATTTCGTCCTGTCAATCTTTCACACTTGCAAAGCATTCCTGCTTATAACGCAAAAAGGTTGAGATTATTCAATCTCAACCTAGAAACGTTACTAATTAGCCTGATTAACTCCGTATTTACGATTGAACTTATCAATACGACCACGAGCCTGTGTAGCCTTCTGCTGACCAGTGTAGAAAGAATGGCACTTAGAACAAATCTCTACGTGAATCTCCTCCTTTGTTGATCCGGTCACAAACTCATTACCACAGTTACAAACTACCTTTGCCTGATAATACTCTGGATGAATTCCTTCTCTCATCTTTAACACCTCTCTGATAATATTGGCAGATTCCAACCCGCCTAAACAACTTCTTCACTATACCATAGTATCAATATAAATGCAAGCATTTTCTCTATTTTCTTAACAAAGAACGCTTTACCAAATCCAGAAATTCCTTGTTATTCTTCGTCCGGACAAATAGTTTGAGAACTTCTTCAATAGTCTCATCTGCACGACTGCCCGAAAACTCCTTATGCATTGCATAAACAGCCTCCTGCTCTAACGGAGTCAGCAACAGATCATCTCTCCTCGTACCTGATTTAGCAATGTCAATCGCCGGGAAAATTCTCTTTTCAGAAAGCTTACGATCCAATACTAATTCCATATTACCAGTTCCCTTAAATTCCTCAAATACAACATCATCCATCTTCGACCCTGTCTCTACTAATGCTGTTGCTAAAACAGTCAGCGAACCGCCTTCTCTCATATTACGTGCCGCGCCAAAGAACTTCTTTGGCATATGAAGAGCTGCCGGATCCAAACCACCGGTCAACGTTCTTCCACTCGGTGGAACCGTAAGGTTATAGGCTCTTGCCAGTCTTGTGATGGAATCTAATAAGATGACAACGTCCTCCTTGTGTTCTACCAAACGCTTAGCACGTTCTAATACCATCTCAGACACACGCTTATGATGCTCCGGAAGCTCATCAAAAGTAGAATAGATTACTTCTACATTTGGTCCTTCAATCGTCTCCCGAATATCCGTAACTTCCTCCGGACGTTCATCAATCAGCAATACGATTAAATGCATGTCCGTATAGGTTCTGCTAATACTGACCGCAATCTGTTTAAGCAGTGTGGTCTTACCTGCCTTAGGCGGTGCAACAATCATACCTCTTTGTCCCTTACCAATTGGAGCCAGTAAATCCATAATACGCATAGAGACTCCGTTTGAATGCTCATTTTCCAATTTAATTCGCTCATCCGGGAAAATCGGAGTCAAATCTTCAAAACTCTTACGCTTCATTGCCTCTTCCACGGAATATCCATTAATTGTCTTAATATATAGAAGAGCTGCAAACTTCTCTTTTTCCGTTTTAATCTTTGTATTTCCAATAATAATATCACCGGTCTTTAAATTGAAACGCTTAATCTGTGCAGGTGCAACATAGATGTCATTTTCACCCGGAAGATAATTCTCACAACGGATAAATCCAAATCCATCTGACATTACTTCCAGAATACCGTTCGCTTCTTTGCCACTGTCCAGACTATAATCTATCACATCAGACTTCACATAATCCTTTGCCCTGCCAGCTTCTCCTTCTCTTCTTACAACCGGCTCTCTTACACTTCCTCTGCCTGTCTCAGTCTCTTCCCGATCTAATCTTGTCTCACGATTCTTCTCAATATTTTCTGCCGCTATTTTTCTCTCATGAACCTTCTCTTCTCCCTCAACAACAGATTTTCTCTCACGACTTTTCCCTATTCGCTCCACTGCTGTATTGGTCGCTTTTTGCACTGTTTTTTCACTCTTCTTTGTTGTTTCTCTCTCTGCCTGCTGCCCTTTAATCGCATTCAAAAGTTCAAGCAGTTCTCCTTTTTTCATTCCAGTGATTCCTTTAATTCCAAGTTCCTTTGCCACCGCTTTCAGCTCCTGCAAAGTCATATCCTCATAGTTCATATAGACTCCTTTCACTAACTATTATACATGTCCTCTTTCGGCTAAAATATCTTACACAAAATATCTTACACATACATAAATTTCACAAAATAAATTCTAATATTGGGTAAAATCTGAATAAAGATATAGATAATTCAGAGTCAAATACATTGTCCTCTTTCCTTCCGATTATAACATACTTTTTCAAATTGTAAAGATAAAATCTTTTTTCGGAAAGAACCTTGCACATCCTATCTGTAAATGGTAAGATTAGTAATAGTGTGAAGCACATCGTTTCACAAATTTTTGTATACAAAGGTGGATAACAATGGACGTTTATGAAAAATCATTAAAGTTACACGAAGAATGGGCCGGCAAGATTAGTACCGAACCCAAGTGTCAGGTCAAATCCCGCGAAGACTTATCTCTTGCATATACCCCTGGTGTTGCAGAGCCTTGCAAAAAGATCGCAGAAAATCCTGAAGATGTTTATAAATATACCCAAAAGGGCAATACCGTTGCCGTTGTTTCTGACGGAAGTGCTGTTCTTGGACTTGGGAACATCGGGGCTGCTGCCGCAATGCCGGTTATGGAAGGTAAAGCCGTATTATTTAAATCCTTTGGAAATGTCAATGCAGTGCCAATTTGTCTGGACACACAGGACACCGACGAAATCGTTGAGACTGTCATCCGCATTGCTCCCGCTTTTGGTGGAATAAATCTCGAGGACATCTCCGCACCGCGGTGTTTTGAAATTGAAAAACGACTGAATGATGCATTGGATATTCCTGTATTTCACGATGACCAGCACGGAACTGCCATTGTAGTACTTTCCGGTATCATCAACGGACTCCGTATTACCGGTAAGAAAAAAGAAGACTGCAAAGTAGTTGTAAACGGTGCCGGTTCTGCCGGTATTGCAATCACCAAACTTTTACTTACCTATGGTTTCCAACATATAACCATGTGTGACCGGAACGGTATTCTGCATAAAGATTACAAAGGATTGAACTGGATGCAGCAGGAAATGTTGAATGTAACAAATTTAGAAGGCAAAACCGGTTTGTTAGCTGATGCCTTAGTCGGTGCTGATATTTTCATAGGAGTTTCCGCTCCAAATATTGTCACTGCCGATATGGTTCAATCCATGAACAAAGACTCTATCCTCTTTGCTATGGCAAACCCTACACCGGAAATCATGCCGGATGTGGCAAAAGCTGCTGGTGCAAGGATCGTAGGAACCGGACGTTCTGACTTTCCAAATCAGGTCAATAATGTAGTTGCTTTCCCTGGTATTTTCAAGGGAGCTTTAGAGGGGCGTGCTTCTATCATTACAGAGGAAATGAAACTTGCTGCCGCGAATGCCATTGCAAGTCTAGTTTCAGATGAAGAGTTAAACGAAGACTTTATTATGCCTGAAGCCTTTGATCCCCGTGTTGCAGATGCTGTCAGTGAGGCAGTAAAATCCCATATTCATCTATAAGGAGTTCGTTCTATGACTAACGAAGGATTAATACTTTACAAATTAATGATCTTATATATGTTAGACAGAGTAGATTTTCCACTGACTGGCTCTCAAATTTCACAGTTCATTTTAGACAAGGGATATACCAGTTATTTCAATTTACAGATTGCCCTAAACGAATTGGTGGATAACGATTTTATCAAACCTACTTCTGAACGAAACCATTCCCTTTTTGAGATTACCGAACAGGGAAAAGAGGCCGTGGAGCTCTTTGAATTTAAGATTTCCGATGCAATCAAGATGGATATATTGAATTACTTAAAAGAACAAAAGATTGAATTGCGCAACGAATCCGCAATATCATCAGACTACTATCCATCCAACAATGAATATATTGCCCAGTGCAGCATCAAGGAGCGGAATCAGACCTTATTAGAAATCAAACTTACGGTTCCGACCCAGGAACAGGCAATTCATATATGTGACTCCTGGCGGGAAAAAAGCGAAGAAATCTACCAATATTTAATCACCTCTGTATGGCAGGACAGTTAGTCAATCACCTCGAAATATGCATCCAAACAATATTATTTTCAACTCCTTGTAGCAAAAGAAAAACGATCCCATGAGCCAATTTTAATCGGTCATGTGATCGTTTTTCTAATCATTTTCGAATCAAAAGTGAATTCTCCTAATATCCATTCTGGAAAATCTTCTATTCAGCAGGGCTGAACAGTTACCACGCTTTTTCTATGTATATCAACGTTATACATCACTTTCTATTACAGAATCAATATAATCAAGAATCTCTTCTCTTCCCTGCTTTGATAATGCAGAATACGGAAAAATCAAATCCTCATTATCCATCTCTAGTTTTGTCCGAATAATCTTTATGTTTTTCTGAATCTGTGAACGCTTGATCTTGTCCAATTTAGTTGCAATAATCACCGGTCTGAATCCATTATGAACAATCCAGTCATACATCATCTTATCATTTGCAGATGGCTCATGCCGGATATCAATCAACAAAAATACCAAAACCAGTTTTTCCGAAGTGTGAAGGTATCGTTCGATCATTTTTCCCCAATTTTCTCTCTCTTTCGCAGATACTTTTGCATATCCATATCCCGGTAAATCTACAAAATAGAATGCATCATTTATCCGATAAAAATTGATAGTCTGTGTTTTTCCCGGTTGGGAAGATGTCCTCGCCAATGCCTTCCGATTCAATAAACCATTAATCAATGAAGACTTTCCCACATTGGACTTCCCTGCAAACGCAATTTCCAGATTCGAATTTTGAGGGAGCTTACTGGTTACACCACAAACGGTTTCCAATTCTGCACTTTTTATTACCATGACCTTAATCCGCCTTTCCATTACTAATTTATCGTATCTATTCAGCAAGGCAGAACAGATACGCAACAGGCATGGTGCTGACGCACATTCCAGTATGCCTGTTGCATTATAAAATATACATTTTCGTACGCATCTCGCAGTTAATGTGAGATACTACCTAGACAATTACAATCTATCTATAAATTCGTTACACTCTTTACCTATAAACGGGTCGAACTTTCCTTCAGGCGATGTCAACCATAGATGAACCAAATCACTTCTTTTTTAGTGAAATAGAACGTTTTACAATTCCGTTTTGTATTACTTCACTCATATGAGATACATAACAAATTTCCAAACCATCTGTTATCTCTGTTTCCAATTCTTCAACATGTTTACGATTCTCCAATGGCACCAATACTTTCTTCATCCCTGCATTTTTAGCAGCTAATAACTTTTCCTTCAATCCACCAATTGGAAGTACATTTCCCTTTAATGTCACTTCCCCTGTCATTGCGATTCTTCCACTAACCGGACGATTCATCAGTGCAGAATACATTGCTAATGCCATAGTAATTCCTGCCGAAGGTCCGTCTTTCGGTGTAGCTCCTTCCGGAACATGGACATGCACGATATGTTTTTCAAAATATCCCTCCGGTAATTTTTTTATTTCTGGCAAAGTTCTCACAAAAGACAATGCAATCTGGGCCGATTCCTTCATAACATCTCCCAAATTTCCAGTTAGGGTAAGTCCACCCTTTCCATCCAAAAGATTTACTTCAACATTCAACGTATCGCCGCCCACTCGTGTCCATGCAAGACCTGTTACAACGCCTACTTTATCCTCATAATTTCTTGTGTCAGGTGAATATTTTTCCACACCTAACAATTCATTTAATTTTTTCGGTGTCACACGGAGTGATTTGAACTCTTCGGTCAATATTCCTTTCGCTGCCTTCTGCATTAAATTACCCAATATACGTTCTAGGTTCCGCACACCGGCTTCCTTCGTGTAATTCCGTATAATCTTATACACTGCTTCATCTGTAATTTTAAACTGACTTGCTTTTAGTCCATTTTTTTTCAATTGCTTACTGATCAAATACTTTTTAGCAATGTGAAATTTTTCATTTTCAGTGTAACTATTCACTTCAATTATTTCCATTCGATCACGCAACGGTCCCGGAATTGCTGAAGCATCATTGGCAGTGGCAACAAATAACACATTACTGAGATCCACCGGTACTTCAAAATAATGATCCTGAAAATGAATATTCTGTTCACCATCTAATACTTCGAGCAAAGCAGAGGAAGTATCCCCCTTATAATCACTGCTGGTCTTATCAATCTCGTCTAACAATATAAGCGGATTATTCACTCCCGTTTTCGTAATAGCTGTCACAATTCTTCCCGGCATTGCTCCAATATAGGTTTTTCGATGACCGCGTATTTCTGCTTCATCCCGAACACCACCTAACGCTATTCTACCATATTCTTTATGAAGTGCTGCTGCAATGGACTTTGCTACCGAAGTCTTACCAGTACCCGGAGGTCCTACCAGACAAAGAATCGGTGCATCCTTTTTTCCGCTTAGGTTCCGAACCGCAAGATAATCAATAATACGCTCCTTAATCTTTGTTAAACCATAATGATCCTTTTCAAGCTGAACAATTGCTTTTTTTAAATCCTGATTATCCTCGCCCTCTTTGCTCCATGGATATTCCAATACCGTTTCAATATAATTACGAATCACTGCACTTTCAGAAGAAGAATAGGGCAAACTGCTAAATCGTTTGATTTCTTTTTGTAATTTTTCTCTTACTTCATTCGGAGGATCTACCTCCTCCAGCAACTGTTGATAACGTTCTCCTTCATCTTCTGCATTTTCATCGCCCAATTCTTTCTTTATTACCTTCAATTGTTCCCGAAGTACATATTCTCTTTGATTCTGATTTACACAATCTTTTAATTTTTCACCAATTTCATCTCGTATATTGTTGATTTCAATTTCATTCAACAGAATCGAGATAAGTCTTTCCGTCCGTTCAATCAAATCTGTTGTTTCCAAGATCTGTTGTTTAAAAGAAGTGGGCATCGGAACTGCTTCTGCTGTCAAATCAATCAAAAGTTCAAGATTCTCTACTTTATTTAAAGCTTCATTCACAATCGGATTCGATATAATACGATTATCACTACACCTCTTTATTAAATCTTTTATAATACGTATCCTGGCTTCCTGCTCTTCCTGCCCCATTTCTTCTAAATTGCTGGAGACTTCAAGAACCTTCACCTTACTATATGTATCCTCATTTGAGATACTTTTTAAAATCACCCGTTCTTTTCCAACTAATAAAACACGGATCAATCCTTTGGGAACCTTTAACACCTGACGGACTGTTACCTTCGTACCTACTTCATAGAGTTCTTCTAAAGATACCTTATTCTTTCCACCAGATGCTTTTGCAGTAACAAACACCATCTCTTGATTCTCTTCCATTGCTGCATTTACCGCATTAATCGAAAAAGTATTCTGTATATCAAAATGAACACTGGTTCCCGGCATGATTACCATATCCCTGAGTACAACCATTGGAAACCAATTCTTATTTTCTTTCGACATTTTGTGTTCCTCCCTATAATATGAAATGCATATGCTGCTTCACATCACCTGACAAATCGTCGGAATGTATCCCGAAAATGAATTCTTCATTTACGTTCCACCTATTTAAAAGGGACTTGTTATGTCAACAAGTCCCCCTTTTATACTGTTCTATGCAATCTCTCCGTTATTTTTCTTCGGATGACGCTTTACAAAAGAACGTCTTGGCCTTGGCGAATCTGCATATATAATCTTCGGTTCGCCTTTTCCCTCAACTGCCTCTTTAGTTATAATACATTTCGATATTGCTTCATCTGATGGAACCTCATACATCAAATTCATAACAGAATTTTCAATGATAGAACGAAGTCCTCTGGCTCCTGTCTTCCGTTTCATTGTCTCTTCTGCAATTGCCCGTAACGCATCTTCTTCAAATTCAAGTTCCACGCCATCTAATTCAAATAATTTTTTATATTGCTTGCAAATAGCACTCTTCGGCTCTGTCAAAATACGAACAAGTGCATCAGTATCCAACAAATCTAATGTAACAGCTACCGGAACACGACCAATAAACTCTGGTATTAAACCATATTTAATAAAATCCGAAGGAGTCACTTTCTTTAATATTTCTCCAACATTTTCTTCTGTCTGTTCTGCCAATTCTGCACCAAATCCAATCGATTTATTGCCAATACGATTCTCAATCACCTTTTCCAAGCCATCAAAAGCTCCACCACAAATAAAAAGGATATTGGTAGTATCAATCTGTATAAATTCCTGATGTGGGTGCTTTCTTCCACCTTGAGGTGGAACAGACGCAACTGTTCCTTCGATAATCTTTAGAAGTGCCTGCTGTACTCCTTCTCCCGACACATCTCTTGTAATTGATACATTTTCAGACTTCTTTGTAATTTTATCAATCTCATCAATATAAATTATGCCTCGCTGAGCCCGTTCAATATCATAATCAGCAGCTTGAATTATTTTTAACAGAATATTCTCAACATCTTCGCCTACATATCCTGCTTCTGTTAAAGCAGTTGCATCTGCAATAGCAAACGGAACATTTAATAACTTTGCAAGTGTCTGTGCAAGATAAGTTTTACCGGAACCGGTTGGTCCTACCATGATAATATTACTCTTCTGTAATTCTACATCAAAATCTTTGTCAGAAAGAATTCTCTTATAGTGATTATACACTGCAACCGACAGTACTTTCTTTGCTTCTTCCTGCCCAATGACATACTGGTCAAGAAATTCTTTAATCTCCTTTGGTTTTAATAAGTTGATATCAGAAGATTCTTCAAAATCTTCTAACTCATCTTCTATGATTTCAGAACAAACCTCAATACATTCATCACAGATATACACATTCTGTCCGGCAATTAATTTTCGAACCTGATCCTGTGTCTTGTTACAAAATGAACAACGTAAAGGTTTTCTGTCATCTCCACGACCCACCATAGCTACACCTCATTCTCTATTTACTCTATTCACGATTTGTAATGACAGAATCAATCAAACCGTATTCCAATGCTTCCTGTGCACTCAACCAGTTATCACGATCTGTATCTTTTTCCAAAACTTCAACCGGTTTTCCACATTCT
>CAJOPP010000379.1 GCA_905236365.1 uncultured Lachnospiraceae bacterium | reverse complement strand
CCGCGAGGATGCACACGGATTCGGTTAGGAATTTGTCAGCTAAAGCTGACCCGAATCCGGCGCGCAAGACTCGCAAGCGAGTCTTGACAATTATGAAAGTGGAAAGGAAATGAATCAAATGCTTGTGGCGATCGTTGCTGTAATACTGTTTATCCTGACAATAGTATGGCAAAACATACAGACAAAAAAATTCAACAGGCGTTGGCTGAGGGTATCCTTTGGCAAAAAAAAGGATTCTTTAGAGGATTCGTTGGAGAACATCCAGGATATTGCAAGGTGGTATAAGCTACAGGAGGACTTTATCCTACCGGATGAAAAAGTGGATGATGTTACATGGAATGACTTGGATATGGATCGGATCTTTGCACTTATGAATCACAATACGTCGAGCACAGGTGAGCAATATATGTATAAGCTTTTGCGACAGCTTAAGCAAGACACGGAAGCGTGGAAGCAACGGGAAGAAAAAATCTGTTTTTTTGAACGGGAAGAGAGCATCCGTCTGAACGTGCAGATGGGGCTTCAGGCTTTGCGGAAACGGGAAATCTATTATTTGATACCGGAGATTGTGGATACGATAGAGGAGAAACGTCTGCCCTTTGCAAAATATAGTCGGGTGCTTCTCATCTCGCTGATTCTGTTGGCAGTGGCAGCTGTGGTTACTGGTGGTAATTTGTATATTGTCGTTTTACTTGGAGTGAATGCACTTGTTAATCTGATACTGTACGCTGTTCGTAAGAATGAGTATGAAATTTATTTGCAGGCAGTTTTTGCAATTGTCAGAATCGTAAAGACGGCAAAGTTGATTGAGCACGAAATGGGAGAGATAGACGAAAGTACACGACAGGCACTTCAGGAATTGAAATTATTGTCCCGTATGGTTGACGGACTGGAAAGTGCAAAGCAAGCATATTTGACAGGAGATATAGTGGCACTTCTTCAGGATTATCTGTTTGGCATGCTGATGTGGGAATTTATTGTATATGATAAGGTAATAACGGAACTTTGTGGAAAGAAAGATGCATTTATGAGGGTATTCTCATTTGTGGGAGAAACTGACACATGCATTGCAATTGCCTCTTTTCGCAGAAGTCTTGGAGAATATTGTATCCCGGAATGGGGGGGAAATGTGTTATCAATCAAAGGACTTCGACATCCATTGATTGATAATGCGGTAAAGAATGATTATGTTTTTACGAAAAATGCAATCATTACCGGTTCAAATGCATCCGGAAAGTCTACTTTTATGAAAAGTGTTGCTGTCAATATAATTCTGGCACAAACGATTCATACATGTACAGCAGAGGAAATATGTCTGTCAGATATGGGCGTTATGACTTCAATGGCAGTAAGAGATGATGTGGCAGAAGGTGAAAGTTATTACATAAAAGAGATCAGGTATTTAAAACGTATGATCGATAGGAGCTCCGGAGAAAGACGTTTCTTTTTTTGTGTAGATGAAATTCTACGTGGTACAAATACAAAAGAGAGGATTGCAGCATCTTTGTCGATTTTAAAATATATGAGTGAGAAAAATTGCGTTATGATGGTGGCAACACATGATACAGAACTTGCAAAATTATTAGACGGTGAATATGAGAATTACCACTTTGGAGAACGGTTTCAGGACAGGGATGTGCAATTTGACTTTAAGCTGCGAAGTGGAATTACAGAGACGAGCAATGCCATCCTGCTTTTGGACGTCGTAGGGTTTCCAAAAGAGATTGTAGAACAGGCAGAGCAGCAGTCTGTCATATGCTAAGAGTAACGCAGAAAATGAGTACACGCGAAAAAGTAAAAAATGGATTGCAATAATCGGTAAGAAATGGTAAGGTGTATAAGGCAACCGATAAGAATGTGGTAAATACTGCAAGGTTGTTGACTTTGTGAAAGGAAAAGATAAGTCACTCCGGCAATGGAAACTTATTCATGGTATTTATTATGAGAAAATTTGCAAAAATTGCAATGATTTTTACTGCAGCATGTATGTTGGCTGGCTGTGGGGACACAAAAACAGAAAATCAGATTTCAAATTCTGAACAGGCAGAGAGCAGTCAGAAAGCAGAACAAGAGGAGATAAGTAGTGAAGAGTCCGGTGAGACAGTACAGGATGAGGAAGAGGTAAAGGTTATCACGGTAACAGAAGAAGTCAAACCGGTAGAAGTTCCTTTTACGGACATCAAAATCGGAGATCGTTATGAAACAATCAAAGAACAGTTTGGAGAGTGTCCGGAAACAGATATCAAAGTGTCTATGGCAGGTGGTAAGGAATATAATTATGACTGTGAATATCAGGATAAAAAAGGAACCGTTTGTTATGGATTTGATGGTGGGGATCAACTGG
The DNA here is from genome assembly GCA_905236365.1 of uncultured Lachnospiraceae bacterium. Taxonomy (GTDB): domain Bacteria; phylum Bacillota; class Clostridia; order Lachnospirales; family Lachnospiraceae; genus CAG-590. Next base: position 5,600 of record CAJOPP010000379.1, on the reverse strand, counting down.
TATATATCCGGTGGTTCTGCGAAGTGGCAGATGAAGATGAATTGAATGCGATCGATGATAAGATTACCGGGGAAATGCAGTCGTTATATGGAGATTCTTCTGGTACAAAGGCAGATAATGTGTTCCGATGGGAGACAGATGGTGCCACGATTATGATTACCCGGGTGAATGCAGAGGAAGCGAAGGCATTTTATTGTACCTTTTACAGTACAGCTTATGTGAGTGCATTACAGGCGAAGGATTGAACCAAGTGCTTATAGGAGTCCGGGACAGAAGTATCGGTTCATGGTAAAAAGCATGAAGTGAGGGGGATGAATACTAAAATGGAAGGATTCCGTGATTAGTATTTATTCTCCCTTTTTGTTATTGGGATAAAGGAAAGCAAGGAGTAAAGAAGATATGAATAAGGACTTAACAGTAGGAGAGCCACAGAAGGTACTGTGGCGGTTTTGTCTTCCACTATTTGGAAGTATTATATTTCAACAGCTTTATAATATTGCAGACAGTCTTGTGGCGGGAAAGTTTATAGGGGAGAATGCACTTGCAGCGGTGGGTAACAGCTATGAAATTACACTGATCTTTATCGCATTTGCATTTGGTTGCAATATAGGCTGTTCGGTGATCGTATCAGAATTTTTTGGTGCAAAGGACTTAAGGAGTATGAAAACGGCGATCACCACGGCTATGATTACAAGTGCGGTTGTATGCGGCATCCTGATGTTAGTTGGAATTCTTGGCTGTGGAAGCCTGTTGCAGATGATTCATACGCCCAAGGAGATTTATGCGGATTCCAAACTTTATATGGACATTTATGTGTGGGGACTTCCGTTTATTTTTTTCTACAATATTGCAACGGGAATTTTTTCTGCTTTGGGGGACTCGAAAACGCCGTTTCTCTTTTTGACAATTTCATCTACTGCTAATATTGCAGCAGACATCTGGTTTGTGAAGGCATTTCATATGGGTGTGGCAGGAGTTGCATGGGCGACTTTTATCTGTCAGGGAATCAGTTGTATATTGGCATTGATTGTAATATGGAGAAGAATTCATGCTTTGCAGGTGGGAAAGCATGTGAAATTGTTTTCACGACATATTTTCTCTAAATTTGTAAAAATTGCGATACCAAGTATCTTGCAGCAGAGTTTTATATCTGTTGGCAACATTATCATACAGAGTGTGATCAATGGGTTTGGGGCAAGTGTAATTGCCGGTTATGCTGCGGGTGTGAAATTGAATAATCTTGTGATCACATCCTATACAACACTGGGCAATGGAATCTCTAATTATACAGCTCAGAATATTGGTGCAGGGAAGACGGAGCGTGTGAAGGCGGGATTTCGGGCAGGACTTAAGATGGTCTGGCTGATTAGCGTACCGCTGTTTCTTTTGTATTTCTTTGTAGGAGACATTTTGTTGCAGCTATTTATGGACGAGCCTACAAGGCTGGCGATAGATACGGGAATTAAGTATTTAAGAATTCTGTCACCATTCTATTTTGTGATTTCGGCAAAACTGGTTGCGGATGGAATTCTGCGGGGAGCAAGTTTGATGGGGAAATTTATGATTGCAACCTTTACTGATCTTACCCTTCGCGTTGTGGGAGCAATCTTTTTGTCTGCCACAGCACTTCAGGCAACCGGAATCTGGTGCGCATGGCCAATTGGGTGGAGTGTTGCAACCATACTCTCCATTTTGTTTTACAAGTCAGAAAAGTTCTGACTATCACTGCAGTGTTTGATATAGTCACTGATTTTTTCTTCATTGAGTGCTTCTCCGATTACAATGATGACTTCCTGACCGTTATTGGCAGGAGTGATATCAATCTCCGAAGCGGTGGCATTCAGTTGAATCCAATGGTCTGGTGCGGTTGGAATAAACCCCTTAATGCGTAATATATGTCCGTAGGAAGAATTTCCGAATAATTCGGTTACCATATCTTTCAGCCGATCGTTCGGCATTGTGACATGAAAATAAAACAAAGAGCGGTAGTTATTGTCTTCCGTTACCATCATTTTGATATGATCCTGAAGTACATATCCGCAAGCTGCAATCTGTTCGTAGTCTTCATTGGTCAGTTTATCCCAGGACTTAATGACAGTGTCATTTTGATGATTGGAAGAACTTGAAGTGGTTTTGTTCAATCGTTCTTCTGATACGGTGATATCCGCTGGATCGGTATCGGGTTCTGTGTATCTGCGCTTGCATTGAAATTGTTCCAATGCACAATTCATATGGGATATTGTCTGTTGGATATCGGCTCTTGTGGCTTCATCGGTTTTGCTAAAGATAACTTTTCCCGCTTCGGCAATCTGGGATACCAGAAGGTAATTGGAAGCTTTGGACATTTCATTTTCCAATTTGGCATCTACGATGGCAATAACGTTACCAATTTCATACCAGCGGTCAAGTGGTTCTTCGTATAACACATCAAAGAATTCATCAACATCATATATACCGGAGGGTTCCACAATGACACGATCATACCCCTGCATCCCCATGGCAATTAATTTTGTTTTAAATCTTCGGCGGTGGCAATCCGGGTCAGATGCCACTACCATTTCCAGATCACAATCGTTTCCGAGTGCTTCGGAAAGGAGCAGCATGTCTATATTGATTGCACCATAGTCATTTTCGATAATACCGATTTTTTCACCTTTACTCATCAGATAGTGTGCATAATTTTTTATGAATGTGGTCTTTCCGGAACCTAAAAATCCGGTGATAAGGTCTACTTTAATCATAACAGAATCTCCTCTAATTCATTTTGTTTCTCTATCTTAGCATAAAAGGATATTGTTTTTCAACAGTGGTGGTTTGGGTAACAGTTCAACCTTCAGCCGCCTGCACTTGCTGCGGACCGCGTGCCAACAATGCAAATTGTACAAATACCGGGCATATCGGAATGCGAAGCTGTGTCCGATGCGGAACAGTGAAGTTAACGGCTGAGCGGTTACTGAGTACGAGTATTGTTATGTTTGCGGTATGGAAAGAGAATGAAAATTGTGGTATGATAAATCAGAAAGAATCTGATTAGTCAAAACAAGCGGCAGAAAGGAGCAATATGCAAGTAGCAACCGGAAAAAGCGTACTGAATGGAATTGCAATTGGAAAGATAAAGATTTACAAGGCTCCGAAGTATGTAATCGATGAGTCAATTATTTCTGATATTGATGGTGAAATCATAAAACTGGAAACAGCAGTGAAAAAGGCAATTGCCCGGCAGAACGGATTATATAACAGGGCATTGGAAGTTGCGGAGAAAGAAAGTGCAGAGATATTTAAAGCGCATGCTATCATGTTAGAGGATGAGGATCTGAAGGATACAGTAAAAGAGATTATTACAGGACAGAAGAGAACGGCAGAATATGCTGTGAATATGGCATTTGATAACATGGCACAGGTCTTTGAGCAGATGGATGATTCTTATATGCAGGCAAGAAGTGCGGATATTCTGGACATAAAGCAGGAAGTACTGGATGTGTTGTTAGGGGATGATTCGGATTTTATGCCGGAATCAGAACCGATTATTCTTGCAGCAGAAGATCTGACTCCGTCGGCGACTGTCAAATTGAAAGAATCCCTTCTGCTTGGAATAATAACCAGGGAGGGGAGTATGAACAGTCATACCGCAATTCTATCGCGGAGTATGAATCTGCCAACCATTATACAGTGTAAGGAGATGGATGACAGCTGGGATGGCAAGCTGGGAGTTATTGATGGATATAATTCCCTTGTTTACGTGGAACCAAATGATGAGCTTCTTGCAAGTCTCACGACAAAGAGAAAAGAGGATGAGAAAAAAATTGCCCTTCTGCAAGAGCTGAAGGGAAAAGAAAACATGACAATTGACGGAACTACCATCAAAGTATATGCCAATATTGGAGGACCGTCAGATATTGGCATGGTACAGGCAAATGATGCGGAGGGAGTCGGACTCTTCCGTTCAGAGTTTATCTATTTGAACAGCAAAGACTATCCAACAGAAGACGAACAGTTTGCATTTTACAAATTGGCCCTGGAGTCACTTTCACCAAAACTTGTGGTGATTCGGACCTGTGACCTTGGTGCGGATAAAACAGCTGAATACATGGATCTTGGAAAGGAAGAGAATCCGGCATTAGGGTATCGGGCAATTCGAATCTGTCTGACCCGCACAGATTTTTTTAAAACACAGCTAAGAGCACTTCTGCGTGCATCGGCATATGGTAATCTGGCGATTATGTTTCCGATGATCATCAGTGTAAAGGAATTAAATGAAGCAAAACAGCTTTTAGAAACATGCAGGGAGGAACTTGAACAAGAGGGCGTGAAGGTAGGAAATTATCAGGTAGGCATTATGATTGAGACACCGGCAGCGGTGTTTTGTGCAGATGAGTTGGCAGAGCAATGTGATTTCTTTTCTATCGGAACAAATGACCTGACACAATATATGTTGGCAATCGATCGGCAGAATGCGGAATTGGAGCCATGGCTTGACACCCATCATCCTGCAGTGCTGAAAGCTATTCAGATGACAATTGAAGCCGGGCACCGGCATGGAATATGGGTAGGTATCTGTGGAGAACTGGGAGCGGATTTGAGCCTTACGGAAACGTTCCTGCGGATGGGAATCGATGAACTGTCCGTCAATCCGCAATCGGTGCTGCCTCTCAGAAAAGTGATTCGGGAAATTGACCTAACCGATCAAACGGAGAGATGACCTGCTTTTTACTGCAAATGCGGTTGAAGCGGCGGGAGAGATTTTGTCATAAGTGATGGAGCAATTTGTTTTTGTACTGACTGAAACTCTTAGGATGAGCGATGTTATTGCAAGACATGGAAATAAGCAGGTGATGGTTATCTTGTTTGATATTCTGTAAAAAGACAGTGATATAGTGGTGAATCGTATTTTTTGATAAGAAATGTAAATGCGAGGTGACTATGCATCTGATTACGGCATATTTTGATGATTGGAAGGAGTGCATTATATTTTGAAAATATTAGAAACTGTAAATTTAAAAAAAATCTACGGTGAAGGTGACAACTGTACACATGCTCTTGATGGTGTGAGTCTCTCAGTTGAGAAGGGTGAATTTATGGCTATAGTGGGAGCATCCGGAAGCGGAAAATCTACTTTACTCAATATGATAGGAGGACTTGATACACCTACTGACGGGGAAGTTATTATAAACGGAGAAAAACTCAGAAGTAAAACGGACGAAGAGCTGACGATATTCAGACGTCGCAATATAGGTTTTATTTTTCAAAATTATAATTTGATACCCATGCTTAATGTATATGAAAACATTGTGCTCCCTATGGAACTGGATGGAAGAAGCGTAGATAAGAAGTATTTAGATAAAGTCGTTAAGATACTTGGGCTTGAGAAGAAGCTTAAGAATCTTCCGAATTCTCTTTCAGGAGGTCAGCAGCAGAGGGTTGCGATAGCGCGTGCATTAGTGTCAAAGCCATCAATTATTCTGGCAGATGAGCCCACCGGTAATCTTGACAGCCGTAATAGTGCTGAGGTAATTAAGCTTTTACAGGAAACAAGTTCAATGTTTGGTCAGACAATCGTAATGATAACACATAACGATGAGATAGCAGAGTTGGCAGATCAT
>CAJOPP010000378.1 GCA_905236365.1 uncultured Lachnospiraceae bacterium | reverse complement strand
GTCAGCTACGATATTGACGCTCTGCTGATCATTCAAATAGAATCGTGCATTGACATTGTTTCCCGTCAGTGTCACCTTAATATCTGTCTCCCCTAAATGATCCATATCCAGATGTAACATTACACTGATTCCATCCTTTTTCTCCATCAGTTTGCGCTTATCGGCATATACATAGAGTTCAGAATTGGCATTCTGATTGGAAAGCTTTAATGGCATCTGTGCATAAATCATCTGCTGGTTGATCTGCTCCATAAACTGCATGTTCTGGCGCATATTTTCTGAACTCTGCTGAAAACTTCCCGTATCGCCACCACCTGCTGAAATGATATTTTCAAAAGCTTTGCCCTGTCTGGCAATTTTATCATATAGATCATCAATTTCTTTGGGATCTTTCATTTGCCTTGGATCTAATGCCCAGTTATTTTTAATTGTTTCGGAAAGCATCTTTTTAAATTCGTCTGATGCCAGCAGATTGCGGACAGAAGAAGAATCTGCACCGGAATTTTTTAATGCCTTTGTCATATCTTTTAGAAAATGTTCAGCATCCTTGGAATGATTCAAAAGCTCTTTTCTTTGTTCCTCCGGGATTCCGGTCTTCTTTAACTGGTTCGATAGCCGGAAGACTTCTTCTCTCGAAAGGCCTAATCGTTCTGCCGTTGCTGCCTCCTGATAAAGTCCAGTCCTTTCAAAACCTTCTGAAGATTGAAGCTGTTTTTCGGCATGGCTTGTGAAAAAATCTTCTTTTTCCATCTGGTTTTCAGGACCATTCTCTTTTCCAATGATTTTCTCCTTTATGGAGTTATCGTTTAAATTATCTTCTGATTGCACCTGTTCTTTTTCTGATAACACCTGATGATTTTCTAATTGTTTCTGCGTTACTTCCGTTTCCGATAATTCTCCAATTTCTTTTGTTTCCACCGCTACATCTGCTTCTGGCATCTGTAATCCAGCATCTTCTTCAGGCAGAAACAAATCCATAATTTCACTTGTTGTCGAAAGCAACGCCTCTACAGAAACATCCGTTGGAAAAGCATCCACGAAAGATGCCATGCTGTCTGCGACCTGATGAATATCTCCGGACAACTGATGCTGTAATCCCTGATAGCGTTCAAACTGAACAATATTTTCCTTCGTGACCGGAATATCCATTTTATTCAATGCAACCAAAGTCTGCATGGATGTTCCTTCAAATCTCATACTTTGGGATAACAACTTCACCAAACTTCCTTTATCAACAGGAAGCCCTGCTTCCATCAGTTCTTTGGCAGCCGAAAAATTTTTTTCAGTCGGTGAAAGACCTGCCATATCCAAAGCATGTTCCAGAACCTGTGTCTGGGCACTGTATAGAGAATCAAACATCGGCTTAATCAGAATCTGGTTTGCTGTATTTTCTTTCACACTGAAAAGAAGCTTATCACCAACCCCCAGCTCCACTCCTTCCTGAAGCCTCGCCATTAATTCTCCTTTGTTCTCCAAGGCGATTTTTACCTTATCGCCCGAAATATCGGCTATCTCTCCCTTAAAAACTGCTCCTTCTTTTAAGGAAGAAAGGTCATTGGAGGATTGTGTCTGGGTATTTCGTTCTATTGTTTTTGAATTTTCCAGTTTTACATTATCCTGAAGCTGTGCATTTGTTGCTATATAATATCCGATCTGCATTGAAATCCTCCTTTTCACTCGCTGTTAATGCTCATCATAATCTTTTAAGCAAGCCCGCTTATGCCCTTAAGAAAGGTTCTGCGATGGATCTCACAGGGTCCAATTTCCCGAATCGCCTGCATATGTCTTGCACTTCCATATCCTTTATTGCTGGCAAAATCATATCCGGGATATTCTTTATCCATCTTAACCATAAAACGATCTCTTGTAACTTTGGCCACAATACTTGCCGCAGCAATGGATGCACTTTTTGTATCTCCCTTTATGATTGCCTCCTGTGGAATCGCAACCTCCGGTATGGTCACCGCATCATTCAACAAAATATCCGGTGTGACAGACAGTTTGCTGATTGCCTGTCTCATCGCTACATAATCCGCCTGTAAAATGTTGATCTCGTCAATCACTTTTTCATCTGCAAATCCAATCCCTACCGCAACTGCTTTTTCCATGATCTCATCATAGAGTTGTTCTCTTTTTTTCTCTGACAGTTGTTTGGAATCATTCAAGTAATAGATTTCCACATCCTTTGGAAGAATAACTGCTGCAGCCACCACCGGACCCGCCAGCGGACCTCTCCCCACTTCATCTATTCCACATATATATCGGCATTTTTCATATTTTCGTTCATATTCTTTCATCTGAAAAGTTCGTTTAACCTCTTCCTCAAATGCCAGCACTCTTTTTTTTGCTCGTTCTACCAGTTTAATAACACCAGCCCGCTCATCCGATTCAAACTGCGGAATCAACATACGAAGCTCTTCAATTGATGCTTCTTTTAATATTTTATTGATTTCCTGAATACCCATCTTTCCTTCCTCCTAATTATAATCCCATATTTCGAATCACACTATCTTAATAAAATGTCAGAGAATTATTACTTTCATAAAAAATTGTATCTATTCATCAAGACTGAACAGTTACAAAAAGCTTTCATGAATCTCTTTAATATTTCTTATTAAATTTAAAAAGTAGCTGGTACACAAAGTTCACTGACGAAACTTTATGCACCAGCTTATATAACATCTATTCTAATTTGCCAAATTTAGACAAAGGCCACATTCGCAAAACTGCTTTTCCTCTCAGCCGGTCTCTGGAAATATTCCCTACCTCTGTAGTTCTGGAATCCATACTGTGATTCCGGTTATCACCCATTACAAAATATTCGTCCTCTCCCAATAAAATCTCATTTTTTGCCCGTCCAATCTCACTGGCGTCAATGGTTTCATAACCATAGTCCTCTTCTAAGGGCTGATTATTGATATAAATAATTCCATCCTCATCAATTCGAACTGTTTCACCCGGTATGCCAATGATTCGTTTGATATAATACTTATCCTCCGGCATAGGAAATACGACAATGTCAAATCGTTCCGGATCATGAAATCGATACGAAAATTTATCCAACCATAAACTGTCTCCGGATTCCAAAGTATCATACATGGAACTACCGTCTACTGTAGTACGTTCTCCCACAAAAGTATGAATCACCCATACCAGTAAAATAACAACAGCAATATAAATGATTAATCCTATGATTTCTTTTATAATATTAACCTCACCTTCTGCATTATTATTCTCGATTTGTGCAATCTCTTTTTTCTTTTTTGTCTGTTTCATTTTATTATTCCCTTCTATATTTTCTATCTATATCCGGTGCGAACCACCCATTGTCTAAAACAGGTACGCTTAAGACATATGTTTTACTCAATCTTTCCAAACTTCGATAGTGGCCAGATACGTAAAACTGCTTTTCCTTTCAGATCCTCTCTTTTAATATTTCCTACTTCTTCAAATCTGGAATCTTTACTGTCATTTCGGTTATCTCCCATTACAAAATACTCGTCTTCTCCTAATACAATATCTTCACCCGCTCTACCAATCATATAAGGGGCAATAGTCTCATACCCGTACTCTTCTTTCAATGGCTTATTGTCGATATAAATAGTTCCATCTTCATCAATTCGAACAGTCTCCCCTGGTAATCCGATAATTCGCTTAATATAATATACCGAACTATGCTGGAACGGAAATACAACAATATCAAATCGTTCCGGATCATGGAATCGATATGATAACTTATCAATCCAAAGATTGTCTTCATCTTCCAATGTATCATACATCGAACTTCCGCTTACTTCTGTTCGCTGTCCAACAAATGTAACAATAAACCATACTGCAAATATCACAACTACAATATAGATTGCCATTCCGACAATTTCTTTTGCAATATTAACTTCTTCCTGTACGTCTTGTTCTGCATCTGATTCTACATCTGTTTCTACATCTGTTTCAATTTCGTTTGCTTTATTCTGCTTTTCCATAGTCTACTATCTCCTTATATGATCGCGACCTACAATCGCCATGTTATTTGACAACACTTTTCTAAACAATTTTATTTCGTAACTATTCAGCAACAATGTCATTTACTTAAGAATTTGCCAATACACAGTTGTCGGATATGCTATATGTTTTACCATGTAGGGCTATCTGCAAACGCCGGC